>NZ_JBQFPJ010000005.1:0-247309 GCF_056534475.1 Ruegeria sp. D4 | reverse complement strand
GGATATGACGCTGATTGGTTCCGGGAAGCGTTGAAAGACAAAGGGATACGTGCGTGCATCCCAGGCCGGAAGCAGCGGAAGAAAGCGGTGATGTACGACAAGCGTCGCTACAAACGTCGCAACCGGATCGAGATCATGTTCGGAAGGCTGAAAGATTGGCGGCGAGTGGCAACCCGATACGACAGGTGCCCAAAGATCTTCCTCTCAGCCATCGCACTGGCGGCTACCCTCATCTATTGGCTATGAGTCCTGACCCTAAGCCTTTAAAGAGATTTAGTTTAAAGTCATTGTTCTTCCGCTTCTCCAATATTTGAAATCTTGTATCGGAATAGGTTTTGAGCATGATTCAGCAAGTCTATGCGAAAAAACGCCTCTCCCGGCTGATAGCTGCGCGAAAAGGTTGCCAAGTTAAATCCGGCTAGCCACATTGGGAAGGAAATGCCCTTTAGCCAGGTGGGATACTTGGGAAAGTCCGAAAAGCCAACTTACGCGGAAGAAGTCGCCGGGGCGATCAGGGCTGTAGGCACATCTAGTTTTATGCCGGAATTGTTGAACCTCATGCGCGAGGCAGCTTCGTTCAAGGGCGCGTTTGTCAGCCTTTTGAACCCGGGAAAAGCGCCCGAACATGTCTATGACAATGTGCGTTCGGAACGTCGCTCGGTTGTTGTCGACCGATGGCTTGATCGCGCCTGGCTGCTGGACCCGTTTGTTGTTCGTTTCATTGGTGAACGCCACGAACCAGTGATGGTACTAAGAGACGTTACACCGGACAGGTTTGCCAATTCCGACTACTTTCGGATCTACTACAAATCCCTGTTTCTGACGGACGAGATCGGGGTGTTCGTAGCAATAGCAAGCGGCACCTTGTTTCTTTCTCTCGGTCCTTCCGAGGGAAAAACCCGGTTCACGCGGCGGGATGTCGAACGGTTGACAGACCTGCACCCGATCATATCGGCGCTTTGCGAGCAGCACTTCCATCGCAACCCCTCGTCAGGCCGACTCGACGAGAGCGAGGTCGATTTCGGCGGGGTCATCGACAAGGTTTGCAAAGGTTTGACACAGCGGGAGATCGAGGTCGTGCAGTTCCTTTTGCGCGGGCACTCGACGCGGTCCATTGCGCTTTTGCTGGATGTTTCCCCGGCGACGATCAAAGTGCATCGCAAGAACATCTATAGAAAGCTGCGCATATCTTCCCAGTCTGCCCTGTTTTCAATGTTTCTGCATTCGGCAAACGATTAGTCGTACCCCTTTGGGGGTACAAATCACACTGCCCTTTGGAGGTATTCACAGGGTAAGTCTCCCGGCTTTAAGCTGATTCTACAAAACAACAAGTGCGGGTGTCCGGATCAGACCATGATCGACGTAAAGAATGTGACAAAACGCTTTGGCGAAGGTCAGGCGGCCGTGACGGCTCTAGGGGACGTGTCGCTGACCATTCCCGAAGGAAGCTTTTTCACGCTTTTGGGCCCGTCAGGTTGTGGCAAGACGACACTACTGCGGCTGATCGCCGGGTTCGAACTTCCAAGCGAAGGCGAAATAGCGCTGGACGGTGAGTCGATTGGCCATCTGGCACCCAACAATCGGCCCGTGAACACGGTGTTTCAGAACTACGCCCTGTTTCCGCACATGAGTGTGGCCCGCAATGTCGGGTTTGGCCTTGAGATGCTGAAAAGGCCGAAAGCCGAGATCGACAGCACCATCACTGAGATGCTGGACCTGGTGCAGCTGGGCGAGTTTGCAACGCGCCGGGTTGATCAATTGTCAGGCGGGCAGCAGCAGCGCGTGGCTTTGGCGCGCGCACTGGCGCCGCGCCCAAAGGTTCTGCTGCTGGACGAACCCCTTTCTGCTCTGGACCTGAAACTTCGCAAAGGAATGCAGAGCGAGTTGAAGCGACTGCAGCATGAGACAGGCATTACGTTTGTTTTTGTCACGCATGACCAAGGGGAAGCACTGGCGATGTCGGACCGGATCGCTGTGATGTCGGCAGGCTCGGTACGTCAGGTCGGCACACCGGAAGAGATTTACACAGCCCCGAAAAGCAGGTTCGTCGCGGATTTTATCGGGGACACCAACATCGTAAACGCTACGTTGCTTGGCTTTGACGGAGACGCGGCAAAAATCCGGTTTGGCGAAGGCAAACCACTCACGATTCACACTGCCAGCACCTTGCTCGAACCGGGCCCCGTACATGTCGCTCTGCGCCCCGAAACGATCCGTGTGGTCGAGGAGAGTGCCGAAACAGCGCTCTTGCGTGGCGAGGTCGTGGACAGCACCTACTTCGGGGCCGGGTCGCAAATGCTTGTGCGGCTGGAAGATGGTGTCAGTGTTCACGTCCAGGTTTCCACTCCGCGCCCCGTCGGATCGCGCGTCGGGCTCGAATTTGATACCTCCATGCTGCATGTACTGGAAGACTGATGGCCGGCGTTGCACATATCCCGCAGCCGGACGCCGCGTCGAGATTGCTTGCGGCGCAGGCCGAGCGCGCGCGTCAAAGACGCAGAACGCGGCTTTTCCTGCTGGCGCCGGCGCTCGGGATTATCGGTATCTTTGGACTGTTCCCTCTCTCTATCGCCCTGGTTTACTCGTTCCTTGAACCCGGGACCTATGGCGGCGTTGAATGGACGTTCTCTTACGACGCCTATGTGCAGTTCCTGTTCGAGCGGGATATTTTTGATGACACGCTGACCTTTAACAGCGCCTATCTTCAGATCTTCGGGCGTTCCTTTGGTCTTGCCATCGCCACTATGATTGGAACCCTGATCCTTGGGTTTCCTGTTGCTTACTTCATTGCGGCCCGCTCGCAGGAACAACGCAATTTCTGGCTGTTCGCCATCACTCTGCCGTTTTGGACGAACCTGTTGATCCGTACGTACTCGATGCTTCTGATCGTACGGGACGAGGGTTTTGTGAACCTGACGCTGATGAACATCGGCCTGATCAGCGAGCCGATCGAGATGTTGTACACCGACGGCGCGGTACTGGCCGGGCTGGTCTACAGCTACCTGCCTTTCATGATCCTCCCGATCTATGCCTCGCTGGAGAAGTTCGACTTTTCGCTGCTTGAGGCAGGGCATGATCTCTATGCCACACGCACGCAGGTGTTCCGCCACATCATTATACCGATTACCCGTCCGGGCATTGTCGCGGGCTGCGTTCTAGTGCTGATCCCGGCGCTTGGGGCCTACATCACGCCGGAACTGCTCGGCGGTGGCAAGAAACTGATGATCGGCAACCTGATTGCCCTGCAGTTCGGTTCGGGCCGCAACTGGCCCTTTGGCGCCGCTGCTGCACTGATCCTGATGGCAGTCGTGTTAATCGCGCTTCTTGTCAGCTTGCGGGCAGGTGCTTCGAAGGAGAGTGGACATGGCTAAACTGTCGTCACTCTTCCGGCCGTCGACAGACGTGCGCGAACTACGCCGGCAACCCCTGTTCACCGGCATGTCCTGGCTGGTTCTGTTGTTCCTCTACTCACCGATTGCTGTCCTGGTCGTGTTCTCGTTCAACGATAACCGCTCTGTTGTGCGCTGGACCGAGTTCAGCTTGCGCTGGTACGCGGCGGCCTTGGAAAACGATGACATCCGACGGTCGGCAATGATCTCGGTACAGGTCGCTCTCACCGCGACCGTGTTTTCCACTATCATTGCCACAATGGCTGCACTGGCGACAACGCGCGGCGATGTTTATCGCGGCCGTTCTGCGGCTATTGCGCTCATAAACCAGCCCTTGATGATCCCCGAGATCGTCACGGCGATTGCGACGCTGGCCTTCTTTTCGATCCTGCGCCAGCTCACGGGTGTTACTGGGATCGGCTGGCTGATCCTCGCGCACACAGTTTTCTGCGTGCCCTTTGCTTACATGCCGATCCGCGCGCGTTTGTCAGATTTGTCCGTGACTTACGAAGCCGCCGCCGCTGATTTGTACGCGACGCCTTGGCAGACATTCCGCTATGTGACGCTGCCGCTTTTGATGCCCGGTGTTATGGCGGGGGCGATGCTGGCCTTTGTAGTCTCTCTTGACGACGTCATCATCACGCTTCTGGTGGCCGGACCGGGTGAAACCACCTTGCCCATCTATATTTTGGGCCAAATCCGTCGCGGCGTAACGCCAGAGGTCAACGCCGTTTCGACCATCCTGATCGGAGTGACCATCGCCATGGTCGCCCTGACCTTCTTTCTGCAACGCAAACGAAAATAACAAGAAGCCCGCGCTGCTGCGGGACGCCATCAATCTCAACGGAGAACAAAATGAAATACACTCTTCTCAAAGCCGCAGCCATCTCGGCCCTGGCGCTCAGCGCGGCAGGAGCGCATGCCGAAGGCAAACTGAACATCTATAACTGGGGGAACTACACCAACCCAGAGATGATCGAGAAATTCGAAGCCCAATACGATATTGAGGTCACGCTGGACAGCTATGACAGCAATGAAACCATGCTGGCCAAGGTCAAAGAGGGCAACACCGGCTATGATGTTGTTGTTCCTGGCGACTACATGATCGCGATTATGGTAGGCGAAGGCTTACTGGCCGAGATCAATGCCTCCGAAATGGACAACTTCAATAACATGGACCCGAACTGGGTCGATGTATACTGGGATCCGGGTCGCAAGTATTCGGTCCCATATCAGTGGGGTACGACCAGCTTTACGGTCGACAGCGCGGTCTACAGCGGTGACATAGACACGCTTGGCCTGATCTTCGATACGCCCGAAGAGCTTAAGGGCCGTATCAACATGCTGAATGACATGAATGATGTGATCAACGCCGGCCTGCGCTACCTAGGCTATCCGCGTTGCAACTCCAATCCCGATCAGATGAAAGAGCTGATGGCACTGCTCGAAAATGCCAAGGGTGACTGGCGCACCATGGATTATGCGGTGATCGAAAAGCTGACGTCGAAAGATGTGGACCTGTCGCAAAGCTGGAACGGCGCGGCCATGCGCGCCCGGGCGGATCGCCCGACCTTGCAGTACGCCTATCCAAAGGAGGGGTTCACCGGATGGATGGATAACGTCGCGATTCTTGCCGACGCACCCAACATGCAAAACGCAAAGCTCTTCGTGAACTTCATGATGGACCCGGAAAACGCTGCAATGACCTCGAACTTTGCGCGTTATGCCAACGGGATCAAAGGTTCCGAGGCATTCATGGATGCCGAGATGCTCGACGCGCCTGAAATCGTGATGCCTGCAGGGGCACCGGTACCCGACTTTGTGAAGCCTTGCGACCAAGACGTTGTGGACCTGTACAACCAGGTTTGGACCCGCCTTAAGCAATAAACTTAAAAGTCACCTGTGGTCGGCCCATCTCTGGTCGGGCCGACCCCTTCCAAAGTTTTATCAACCTGACTGCGGCCCCTGTTTGGGTCACCTTGCGGGAGCATGGAAAATGCAAAACAGCAAATCCGGCCCCAGGCCCAAAACAGCGCGTGAGATCGGCATCATGCAGGGTTTCCCGCCCCCGCCTGAGAAACGCCCGTCTCTCGAGAACTGGGACCTCGCCCCGTTCAACCGCTGGACCTTCCAGAACATGCGTAGTCTGTTTCCCACGGTCGATGTTCGTCCGGGCCCGAATGCCCGAGAACTGATACAGGCGCCCCGTGACCTGCTGGATACGGAGTTTCAGACCTTTGACGACCGCCAACTATCGGTCGGGAACTGGCTGACTGAGAGCTACACGGATGGCTTCCTAGTGTTGAAAGGCAACCGGCTTTTAACCGAGATATATGCCAACGACTTTACTCCGGACACCGCACATTTGGGGCAATCTGTCTCCAAATCCCTGATCGGCTCTCTGGCCGGTGTGCTTCACGGTGAAGGCAAGCTGGACCTCTCGGAGCCGCTTGACAATATCGTACCGGAACTTGCTGGGACCGGCTATGCCGGATGCACTGTAGATCAGGCGCTCGATATGCAATCCGGCGTGCGCTTTACCGAGGATTATGGCTTTCCGGATAGTGACATGACACGCGTAGATGTGGCGTCGGGCTGGCGCCCGGTTCGCAAGGGAGAAATCAAACCTACCATTCGGGATGTTATTCTAACTTTGCCCCGGGAAAGACCCCATGGGCAGGCGTTTTCTTACCGCTCGATTGAGACGGATGTCATCGCCTGGGCCTTGGAACGTGTGAGCGGCGAAGACCTTGCTTCGCTCTTGTCCAGCCGGATCTGGCAAAAGATTGGCTGCGTGCATTCGGGCTTTTTCACTGTAGACGACGCCAAGACAGCACTCGCTGACGGCGGGTTCAACGCGACTCTTCGGGACTATGCCCGCTTTGGCCGCATGATGGCTGATGGTGGCAAGGTCGGTGACCAGCAAGTAGTGCCGGAAAGCTGGGTTTCTGGGATTTGTTCGGGAGCGGACCCTTCAAAGCACGGTGACCCGTATGACGTGCTGTCCCCTCAAGGGGCATACCGAAGGTTTTGGTGGGTTCACGACCCGAGGCGCGGCGTGTTCATGGCGCGCGGAGTTTTTGGTCAACTGATCTTCATTGACCTGACCGCGGACGTGGTTATCGTCAAGCTTTCCAGCTGGCCCGACTATCTGATCCAGTCCTTTAGCCACGATGCCGTGCGTGCCTGCGAGGCAATCATTCGCGCGCTTGAGTAGTTCAAACCATCACTGACACAAGAGGCCGCATGTCGCCAACACCTGATCTGATCATCCTCAACGGTTCTCTCCTGACCTTTGACGACGCCACGTCGAAGGCTTCGGCCCTGGCAATTCAGGGCGGCATAATTGTGGCTGTTGGAAACACCGACGACATCCGTACTCTGGCTGGGAATGGAACCAAAATCATCGACGCTGCGGGCGGCACCGTCATGCCTGGCTTTATTGATAGCCATGTCCACCTTTTCGGTGGAGCGGCCGAGTTGGGCATGTTGGACCTGCGCGAAACGACAGGCGCGGATGCTCTGACAAACGCATTGCGAGCCTTTGCGGCCGAGCACCCCGACGAACCTTTGCTTATGGGGGTCGCCGCCGACTACGAAATTCTTGGCCCCGGCGTCACAACGACACGGCAAGATCTGGATCGCATCCTGTCCAAGCGCCCGGTTGCGTTAATGTCGGCCGACCACCACACCGTCTGGGCAAACACAATTGCCTTGGAAAAGGCGGGCATTCTTCACGGCGGCGTCGTTCCCCCCGGTTCGGAAATCGTGATGGCTGGGGATGGTACCGCACAAGGTCAACTGAACGAAACCGGTGCTTTTGGCCCTGTCCTGCGCCTGTCGCAACTGGGAGGGCGCGATCTTCTGGGGTATGTTACAGGAGCGGACCCCGTGCCACCCGCAACACCAGAGGAACGCGCCTTTGACAAGGAAGTCATACTGCGTGGCCTGAAGCACTGCGCATCCCACGGGATCACGGGGTTGCACAATATGGACGGCAACTTCTATCAACTTGAGCTGCTAAGTGAACTTGAGGCCGAGGGGCGACTTCCGATCCGTGTTCAGGTGCCCATGCACCTTAAGAACACCGACCCTCTGGATCGGTTGGAAGAGGCCGATGAAATGCGCCGTCGCTTTGCGTCGGATATGGTTTGGTCAGGGCGCGTAAAGATGTTCATGGATGGCGTGCTGGACAGCTACACAGCACTGATGCTCGCGCCGTATCCGGGCAAGCCGGAAAGCCTCGGCGATGCTGTATTCAGTGCCGAACACTTTAACGAAGCCTGCATTCGCGCTGATGCAATGGGTTTGCAACTCAGCACGCACGCAATTGGCGACGGCGCCGTTCGACGCACGCTGGACGGTTACGAGGCTGCGCGCAGTGCCAACGGCGCACGGGATTCCAGACACCGGATCGAGCATATCGAGGTGATAGACCCCTTGGATCTGCCCCGTCTGGCAGCCCTCGATGTCGTTGCCTCTCTTCAACCATTGCATTCACCCGCTGGAGGATTGTTTTCTCCCTATTCGGCCGGAGATATTCTGACAACCGAGCAAATCCCTTTTGCGTTCGCGTGGAACAAAATACGCGAGAGTGGCGCCAAGATTTGTTTCTCGACGGATTGGCCAGTCGTTCCCGTCGACACAATGATGACGATTGCCGGAGCGGTAAACTGCAATGAGCTGCCATCGCCCTGGCAGGACAACCGTCAAAGCCTTATGGCCACGCTTTCCGCTTATTCGCATGACAATGCGTGGCTGGAGTTCAACGAGGATCAAAAGGGCCGTCTGAAGTCGGGATATCTGGCCGACATTGCCATTCTCGAACAGGACCTGTTTTCGATTGAGGAAAACCAATTAGCAAATGCGCGCATTGCTGTGACCGTTTGTGGAGGCGCCGTTTCGCATACAGCTTGAAATGCTAAGCATCAATTGTATTAGTGCTTAGAGAACTTCTTTTAGGCCGCGACGATTGTCGGCATTTCGCAGCAAATCAGACCTTGGCCTCGAGCGCAGCGAATGACTACTTCCCGCCCACTGCGGAGGATGCTGCGCCAAGAAGCAAGGTCCAGTTTGGGCTCGACCCGGTCATTCAGGTCTTTTGTTCAGGTGACTGGTTATAAGCGTATTGCCGACGTTCAGCGGAAAACTTTCGAAACCCCGACCATGAACGACCGCTTCGCGCGGGGGCGGACGGCGGCCAAAAATAGGGCTATGTCGGAGTCGCGGACGGAGCAGCCATCGTCTGAAGTTCAGTATTTTGTTGTGTCGGCAAAGAAGCCACAAACGCACAATAATCCACAAAGAGGTCCAACTAACGCCAAACCTATGTGGTGACTTCACAATGCAGAGGTCAACTCTGCATTCTCCCTGTTGGACTGACCGGCGCATTTGCGCCGGTCTTTTTCCTTTTCAGTCACGTGCCCCTATTGTGGTTGTGACAGTGCAATTATCGCACATTGAGTAGAGATGGTCGCAGGCTAAAGTCAGTCATTTGCTGCGCCCTCAAGCGTGTCTTCCAAACTGATGACCATTTCGGCTCTGAGCCGTCTTTCGCCGCGCTCCGCCTGAATGACCGCTGTGCGGACTGAATCGACACAAATTTAGGGTGCCGATTTCAATTCAGGCACCGCTGTAATTCTTGCGTCGATCAAATGGTTTGCTCGAGGTCACATACTCTAAGTTATACTGAAGTATGCTTGGCAAAGGGACTCATAGACGCCTTGCGGCCATACTCGCTGCAGATGTTGTCGGCTTCAGTCGCCTTATGGAACGCGACGAAGTCGGTACGCTTAGAAGTCTAAAGGCTACACTTCGCGATACTCTTTTCCCGAAGATTTCTGCACACGGCGGACGGGTCGTTAAGGAGATGGGCGACGGTTTGCTCGTGGAGTTTCAAAGCGTAGTCGATGCAGCGCAGTGTGCATGGGAAATCCAGGAAGAACTTCGGATATCTATCAGCCCTGACCGAGTCAGACAGGTGCAATTCAGAATGGGTATCAACGTCGGCGACATCATTGTCGACGGTGACGACGTGTTCGGCGAAGGAGTAAATATCGCCGCCCGATTGGAAGCGCTATCCGATCCTGGCGGTGTAACTTTTTCTGGTGAGGCCCATCGTCATTTGAAGAACAAAGTAGACCTGACATTCGAAGATCTCGGCTATCATCATCTCAAAAACATAGGTGAACCAATTCGGGTATTTCGACTCGCGTCAAACACAGCATCCGATCTACAGGAAAACACCCTGGACTTGTTTACACGACCCACCCTCGCCGTGCTTCCGCTGATTAATCTAACTGGGGACCCAGATCAGGAATACTTTGCTGACGGGTTAACCGATGACATCATTACGGCACTCTCTTATTGGCGTTCGTTCCCTGTAATCGCGCGTGACTCCTCGTTCGCGTTCAAGGGTAAACCGATCGACATCCAAAATGTGGCGGTCTCTCTTGGAGCTCGTTATGTCTTGCAGGGCAGTGTCAGAAAGGCTGACAATCGTGTGCGGGTTTCGGCGAAGCTGATCGACACAGCCACCGAGCATCATGTCTGGGCGGAGAAGATTGACGGCAACTTAATCGACGTTTTTGAGCTACAAGACGAGATAACCGAGA
This sequence comes from Ruegeria sp. D4, assembly GCF_056534475.1. Taxonomy (NCBI): domain Bacteria; kingdom Pseudomonadati; phylum Pseudomonadota; class Alphaproteobacteria; order Rhodobacterales; family Roseobacteraceae; genus Ruegeria; species Ruegeria sp. D4. Next base: position 237,306 of record NZ_JBQFPJ010000005.1, on the reverse strand, counting down.
AGATCGCAGCGTGTATTGTCCCCGAACTCGAGAAGGCAGAACGAAGGCGTCTCTCATACCAAGCCAATGTTGCCGGTGCTTGGGATCTGCATCAGCGTGGTATGTCCTATTTCTACAAAACAACTAGGGAGGCAAACGCTACCGCCCGTCAGTTTTTTCGCAAAGCAATCTTAGCGGACCCGAAGTTTGGCTCAGCTTATGCGTCGCTTGCATTTAGCTATCACGCAGAAGTCGCCATCTGGCAGGCGGCAAACCGAGAAGAAGTCTTGTCAAAAGCGATCTCGGCCGCCTCCAAAGCAATTGAACTAGACGATACCGATTCATACGCTCATGCTGTGTTGGGAACCGTCTACTTGCGCCAAGGAGAGCATGAGAGATGCCTGACCTGCTGCAGACGCGCAGTGACCTTGAACCCCAGCAACGCACTGGCACACGCCATCCTTGGTAATGCGCTTTCGTTCGCAGGATCTCCCAATGATGGCATTCTCAGTATAGAGAGGGCCCTGCAACTAAACCCCCATGATCCCAACGCCCACTTCTACATTAACATGATTGCGCGCTCTTATTTGACCGCGAAAGATCACCATTTGGCTGTTCAATATGCACGCGAGTCAATCGGCAGACGTGTGGAACACGCCTTTGCCCATATCGTGTTAGCATCTGCATTGGGTCATTTGGAGCTACTGGACGAGGCGCGGGAAGCGATTAATGACGCGGAACGCATTGACCCTGGCCGAATCAATATGGAGATCGACATTCTTCCCAGCGTATTCCGTAACTTAGATGACGCGAACCACGTCATAGAGGGTCTCCGAAAAGCGGGGTGGAGGAAAACGAGCACCTAATATCGCCGCCTAGAAGGGTATGCTGGCGAGTTCGGCACCTACACTTGACCGTCATTGAAATACCGCTTTGGGCTCAAAGCGGACTTGCGGCGCTGCGGCGGTTCGCTATCCAACCCAGACCCAAAAGCGGTCATTATGAGATTTGAGACGATTTCGCCGTTGCATTAGCTTAGCCCCCTAGGCCGCCATTCGGAATTCCGAAGCTGTCGCTGGGACTATCATGGCTGACCGACTGCTCAGAGCCCAGAACAGTCGCTCCATAAGACATCAATCGGAGCCTGCAGCCGATGCGGTAAGAAGAGAATTAGAGGGCTGGAGCGGTTCCAGTTTTCTTTTCCAGTGACCGCAGTACAACAATCATGTAAGCGGAAAGACCGGCCGCGAAAAAACACCAAATCGATGTGAAAGCGTGGGACGCGAAGAAAAAGCCGGCCAAGACTGAGATCAGGATAAGAAGTCCAAAAACTCTGATTTTAGGGTGAGAAGACAACAGCAGCGGGACACAGATGATCACGGCATAAATCTCCCGCGCCACCATTTTGCTCGTTTCATTAGTGAACATCTCCGGATTCAAATAACGGATCGAATTGTGAATGAGGTCAATCTGCAGAATGCTTGGATTCAACATGATAGGCAGGTACAAGAGCGACCCTCCAGCAATGCCCAAAACTGTAAAGGCGATGAAGAGGCGTTGCCGAAAACGGTACGGCTCGCAAGCAGCAGCTGAAAATGGCACCCAAGTTGGCCAAAACCAGTACGCAAAGAACAGAAAAACCATCGCCGCTGAGACACTTTCATAACCTTGGTGCTTTTCAATTCCTAGCCACACAAAACCTTCCGCAACCTGCTGCATTCCAAAGAAAAGTGGATAAGTCGCTAGCGGTAAGAAACGTACACCGACCCGCCAAGCAAGCGGCATTGTGATCGCGCTACTTGCGATCAAGACGCCGCCTACAGCAAAACTGGCATTTGCAGAAAAACACATACTCTTACAACTTTAGCACGCTTTGTCTTGCACGTCTCGTAGCAGCAAATTGGCTCGACAAATCAATGGCCGAATAGTCCGCTTAGCGGTCGCTAAAACAGAGTGCCGAGAACGGCAGCTAACAGTGCCGGCACACGCGCATTTGACCATTGTCTGGCCTATCTGCGGACGCCTCGGGCGGCTTCGGGATTTTCGGCCAGAAAACCGCGCAGAACCGCAAAGAGCTCCCTTGCATGCTGCAAGTCATCTCTGTGCAACGCGGCGCGAATATCGTCGCAAATCATCTCATGCACCTTCTGGGGCCCGTGATGCGTATGCATCAAGTATTCGCCCATAAGAGCAGCATCGTATTTTGTGATATGCTCATGTTCAGCTAGCGCTTCAATCTCGACCCGCGTCAGCGCAGACATGTCTTCAATATCTTCGATCGCAATCATGTATCACCCTCCCAAGCCATCTCATGCTACCGGTTTGGTGCTTTGATGCATTGATTTGGCTCAATCACGTAAAGGCGTTAGTTAGATGCCAATCATCATTGAGATATCGAACTTGATACTCGCATGCGGGAGCATTCCAGGGTCTCGTGAATACTAGCCACAGCTTCTGATGACTACTTCGTCCGCAACTCGGACGCTCGACAATCGCGTAGCGGATGACCGGTTTTGAATTGCGCCGATTTGGCAGGCTTGAATGTCCGCTTTCGGGAAATCGCGCAGCATTGCCACGACGTGTTCTGTGATGTGATGGACGCGCGGCCGCGAAGATCGCTGCATCAGCATCAGGCCGGTTTGTCCGCAGAGCGGTCGCTCGCGATACTCGGGCGGACAGCCGCATCGAGCTTACTTTGACCGATGCTGCGCGATGCCCCAATTTCAGTAAAGCGCAGGAAGCGGACTTTGCAAACTTCAGCCCATGTCCAATAACAGAACTTCCCTGAGATCCTTGCATCATCGCCCTGTGTGGGCTGCTCTTTACCGACTCTTTAATTCGAACGCGGCTATGTTCGAACCGACACCTTTTAGATCAAACGGACCTGCCGGCACCATTTCGCCGTTCACCTGCCAAGCAGTGGCGTGTGAGTGTCTGGCCATCTTTGGCGATGTCGCAGAGTCTTGCGGCGAGATTAGGTGCCGGGCCGATGGCAGAGTAGTCCAGACGGCTTTCGAAGCCAATTTGGCCCATCGTCGCCGCGCCAGTTGCGATCCCAATTCCTAGCCCAAGTGTTCGCCCGTCTGCCCCGGCTTTGAAAGGGACCATCGCTTCGCGTACCTTGCCTTGCATGTCCTGAGCCAAGTCTACAGCTTTTTGCGCTGCATTCTCCACAGGAACCGGAGCTCCAAACAGAACCAATAGACCATCGCCCAGAAACCTTTCCACTGTTCCTCCATGTGCCTCGACAAGTGGTCCGCAAGTGCCGTGAAACGTGTTGAGAACTTCAATTACTTGATCTGGAGTTGCGGCTGTCGCGAATGCCGTAAACCCTCGCAAATCAGCGAACAGAACCGTAATCTCTGCTCGGCGTGTTCGAAGCACGTCCTCTTCATCCGAGGCGCCGACTATCATCGTAGCAACTTGAGCGGGCAGGAAGCGCCTCAGGCGTTTGGTGCGTTCGATCTCTTCAACCTGTTCTGCCACACGCGTTTTCAGAGCAGCGTTCCATTCGGCCAGTTGCGATTTTTGTGCCTCGACTTGCTCGTAGAGATTTCCGAGTTTTTCACTTGTTTGATTTACATGATGCGCCAGCTCGCCAAGCTCATCCCGATTGGGCACGCTAACCCTTTCATCGAAGCCACCTTTGGACAGCTTCCCAAGGGCCACACGAATGCGTTGAATTGGCCAAAGAAGAGAGGAAGAGATCGAATATCCAAGTAAAAGCGCAATCCCAACTGCAATTAGTGCCGCCGCTACGATGTTTTGACGGGAGGTTAGATAGGCCTGTGCCGTTGTACGCGCTCGGTTCCGCATCTCGTTCTCGATACGTTGCGCGGCGGTATAAACATCGCGCTGCATCGCCTGAAGACGCTCAAAACCGTTCTCGATGCCGTACTGGGCGGCGGCCTGAGTCTCACCTTCGCGGTCCATACGTCTCATTTCTAGTGTGACGGGTGTGATTGGTGCCAACTCTGAGCGCAGCTGTGCAATGAGACCTTCGTCAGGCATGCCTGGTTGTCCAAAGCGGCGGGCACCGACCCCCAGATCGCGTTCCAGCGCCGATGCGATGTTGTAGGCGCTGGCAGTAGCGGTCATAAATAAACCGCTGTCACGATCCGCCTTCATCGAATTTGGCGGCAAAAATGTAGCTAAAAGGTAAGCTTGCAAGTTGGAAATGGTTGCGTAGGTGTCGGTCAGAAACGCGATGCGCTCCTGATCGTGAATCATGGCTTCGGTCCTGACATTAGCGTGATGCAGAGAATACAGTCCAAAAATCGTCGATCCGACAAGCAGGCAGGTAATACCTAAAAACGCGAAAAGCAATTTGACCCGCACCGAGAGGGCGATCCCGGCGACGCTTCGCGCAACGAAGTTTGGCCCGTCCGGGCCGATCTTGGGGTCTTGTTCCATATTCTCTGACCAGCAGAAAAATGCGTTGGTTCAGTTTGTCTTTTGTTATTGTGCAGTAAGTAGTCAAAAACGCAAATGTCTGGTTTGAGCCCAAAGGTGACCTTCCCGCATTACCTTTGAATTAGCGAGAAGCAGTCTTGATGGGAATTCGATTGGGTTTCTTATTGGCGTTTCGTTCGACACAGATTGAGCCGCAATCTTACCCCAAACACGAGTGCATTATCTGCTTTGTAGCCGGGGTTCTAAAGTCACTAAACGTCAACGGTCAAAGTTGGGTGATCAGATATACACAGTGGGTAGAACGCATCTTACGTCGTCCGGCCTTCTGATCCATCGGCGGCGGGTTCCGCCCAAGTCGCGGACACTGTGTGCAAGTCTTCGTGAAAACTCGACCGCCGAGCAAGGCTGGCAGTTGCTTCGCGTTCTGCAACCATGTCATTGCCTTCAGACCAACCTATTCTTCCGAACACCATCAAACCGCCTTCGAACGTTTAGCTCCCAGACAGAACGACACCACCGGTTCCGATAGTTACAATGCACAAATTTGGCATCACGCACTCAACCCAGCTATGCGACCCAACACAACGGCACTCAGCAAGCCATTTCCGGAAAGATACCCGCTGTCCCCTTTGCCCGACACACCAACAGCCGTGCCGCCGCCTGCATAAAGGTTGGTGAATGCGGAACCGCCCTCTTTGAGGACGCGCGCAGAGGAATCAACGCGCAAACCGCCTTGGGTGTGGAATAGGGCCCCTGTGACGCGGACGCCCATGTAAGGTGGTGCCAAAGGTGGCGGGTTGAAAGCCCGGCCGAATTGATCCGTGCCGCCAATGGGGATTTCTCGTATTGTTTGCTCCAAAGCCAAAGATGGTAGGCCTAGTGCCTTCGATAGGTGTTCGATTGTATCAGCGGATCGGATCGCACCTGTCTCTTCCGCGCGCTTGAAATCCTCGAACTGGCGCGCAATGGCAGCAATGCGGCCGTCAAAGATGGCGAAGGCTTCTCCGTCGGGCTGCGCCAGCACCGCGCGGGCGGCCTCAGAATAGCCTTGTGACTCGTCCCAGAAACGATGACCGTCGCGGTTCACCTGTATGCCGCCTTCGGTAATCACCGCCCAGGTTATCAGGATTCCATGTGGGTGCGCGACATTACCATGGCCTTGGTATGCCCCCAGGTTTTGCAGCCCGGCACCCAGCCCCTCTGCCCACAGAACAGCCTCGCCTCGGTTACCGCTATGCCCGAACCACAATGCATCTTCGATTTGCGGCATATGCTCGGAAACGAGGGCGGGGTTGCCACCAAAACCGTTGCAGGCAAGGATAAGCCGGTCGCAGGCAATGGTTTCCACTGCAACGTCTGGGCCTGTTACGGCAACACCTGAAATCTGGTCCTGATCCCGATAGAGCGTTGTCGCGCGGCGATTGCAAATGATGTCCAAACCTTCTCGCTCGCAGGCGCTGCGAAGCGCGTCGATCAACTCTTGTCCCGAGCGTGTCGGCAGCCCGTGCATCCGACGGCGCGAGTGACCGGGGTAGTCAAAATCCGTGACAACCGAGAAGGGCAGGGCGTGGCGTTCAGACAGCCAGTCGATGACTTCCGCGGCATTGCTGGTCAACAAATCGACCAGCGCTTGATCGTTTTCGCTGTGGGCCTTCGACTGAATGTCGCTGGCAAAGAGTACCGCATCGTCCATGATCCCCGCGGCTTGTTGAACTTTTGTGCCAGAAGCAGGGATCAACCCGGCGGACAACGCGGTTGAACCGCTTGGAACCGGATCGGCTTCGATCACCAGCACGTCTTGTCCCGCCTCCGACGCCGACAGGGCCGCGACCAGACCGCAAGCCCCTGCGCCGATGATCAGGGTACCGGTCTTCAGATCAAACCGATCGGGTGCAACACTCTCAACCTTGGGCGTCATCATAGCGGGCCCCGGCATCGAGCATCTCGGCGGTTCCGATGACTTCGTTCAGACCGCCGAAGTCGAACATGTTCTGTGCGAAGGGCTTGTTTGAGCCATTCTCTGCCAGGCTCTGATAATAGGCCTGAGCGGTTTTGGCCAAAGCCCGGACGATCCCGCCGGGGAAAATGACGATGGAATAACCCTGAGCCTCTAGATCGTCAGCACCAAGTATCGGGGTCGCGCCGCCTTCGACCATGTTCGCTAACAGGGGAACGCGTGGGGCAAACCGGTCAGCGATGGACGTCAGCTGTTCGCGACTTTGGGGCGCTTCGAGGAAAAGTACATCCGCACCAGCTTCAAGATATGTTTCCGCGCGCTCGATAGCTGCGCTGAATCCCTCAACGGCGATGGCGTCCGTGCGGGCAATGATTAGCGTGTCACTTCTGGCGCGCGCGTCGGCCATCGCTGCTATCTTTCCAGCCATTTCCTGCTTCGGGATAAGGGACTTGTCCGATAGATGACCGCAGCGCTTCGGAAAGGTTTGATCTTCGACTTGCAGTGCGGATGCACCGGCTCGCTCATATAGTCGCATGGTACGCTGAGCGTTCAATGCGTTTCCAAAGCCGGTATCGGCGTCGATGATAACGGGTAACGAGACCCGATCGGCAATCAGCGTCATCGTGTCCGCCATCTCGGACGCCGTGGATAGCCCGATATCGGGACGGCCAAGTCGCGTGTAGGCAACAGCCGCGCCGCTCAGATATAGCGCCTCGAAGCCAGCTTTTTCAGCCAGCGAAGCCGTCAGACCGTCATATACGCCCGGTGCAACCAGAATTTCTTTTTTTGCCAGTCGGGATTTAAGGCTCATTTGACTCCCTCCAACCAGTTCAATATTTGATCGCAACTTCGCTGATGGGTGACGGTGCCCAGTGACAGGAGTGTTGCGTCATGAACCTCTTGCCGAAAGGCGGCGCATCCGTCTGTCAGCATAACGGTGTCGATATCCCGCAAATGCGCATCGCGCAGAGTTGAGGCAACGCCACCATTGGTCACGATGCCCCCAACGATCAGGTTCTCGATACCCAAAGCGCGCATCAGATATTCCAGCCGAGTCTGATAGAAGGCCGAGTAGGCAACCTTTTCGATGACGAAATCGCAGGGTTGCAAAGTATCGACCAAACTGTGACCAAACCCGCCCGGCGCAAAGTCGCCCTTGGTCAGGAACGGGCGCAATTTCTTCAGGTGTGGCGCAATCAATGGCTCGCCGTTGCGGTCGGGTACAAGTGTGAACTGCGCCGAAAAATAGCGTCCGCCCGCGGCTTGCAACATTCGCGCCAAGGGCGCGATGCGTTCGGGAAGAGCCGCGATTTCTTGCGCCGACTGGCCAGCCCGGCCATAGGCTCCCTCAGGATGAATAAAGTCGTTCTGAAGATCGATAGTCAGCAGCGCCGTCTTGCGCGGGTCCCAGGTTTCTGGTTCGCTCATTCAGTCCTCCTCCCGTGGTTCGATAATCGTGTTGCCAAAGGAGTCCACGCGCCCTTGAAAATCCGGTTCGATCAGGACGGTCGTGTCCGGTTGCGTCAGAATGGCTGGACCTTTGACTAACGTGCCAACCGGAAGCGACAAGCGATCATAGATGGTTGTGTCATGCCAAGCATCTCCGAAGTGAACTTTCCGTGTCGACGAGGGCGTAGCACTGCCTTCTCTTGTGGGCGCAAGGGAAGAAAGATCGAATTTCGGTCGCTTGCCCGTTACAGAGCTACGTAGATTCAATATGCGCCGCACGCCGTTTTTCAGCAGTCTTCCATAGGTGGCTTGATAGGCCGTGTCGAAGGCCTCTTCGATGTCGGCTTTGCTTGGTGTTGTAACCTTGCCATCTGTCATCGTAACAGTCAGCGGCACCGGAACGGTATGCGTTTGACCCACATAGGCCATGTCCAGCTCGAATGAGATCTCACGCTTGTCGAATGTGGTCCGCGATGCGTCAAGAAGCGCCATACCTTGGTCCGCGTGCTCTTGCATGAATGTGCCTAAAGCAGCCTTGTCCAACTGCGTGACCAGAGTGTTGACCGTCTGTACAAAATCTTGCCGCATGTCGGCGATCACACAGCCTAGTGCCGAGGTGACACCGGGATAACGCGGAACGATTGCGCGGGCGATCCCCACTTCGGCCAGCATTGCCCCTGCGTGCAAAGCTCCGCCACCGCCGAACGGCATAAAGGCAAATCGTTTGGGGTCGAAGCCGCGCTCGATACTTACAAGACGGATGGCTCCGGCCATACGGGAATTGGCGACGCGCAGGATAGCCTCGGCGGCTTCAAGCCTGGACAAACCTAGCGGTTCGCCGACGTGGATATCGATCGCTTTACCAGCGGCCTCCACATCCAGCCTTTCCAGTTTGCCTCCGATTGGGTTGTCCGGATCGATGCGACCCAACACGACATTGGCATCCGTAACCGTGGGGCGATCATTTCCCGAACCGTAGGCAACAGGACCGGGATTTGATCCTGCGCTTTCAGGGCCGATATTTAACAATCCGCCCTTATCGACCCAGGCGATTGACCCTCCGCCTGCTCCGATGGTTGTTATTTCGATCATTGGACTGCGCACAACCATCCCAAAATCGATGGAGGTCTGGGCCGACAACATCGTCTGCCCCTGTGATATCAGCGAAACATCAAAACTGGTGCCGCCCATATCCCCCGTGATCACATTGTCGAATCCAGCAGATTGCGCAATGTAACCTGCAGCAATCACCCCCGCCGCCGGACCAGACAGGGCCGTACGCACCGGAAGGCGGGACGCGGTGTTGACCCCCATTACCCCGCCATTGGACTGCACGATCATGAACTCGCCATCAAACCCGCCGGATTGCAAAGCGTTTTCCAGGCGGGTCAGATAGCCTGAGACTTCGGGTTGCAGATAGGCATTCAGCGCCGTGGTAGAGAACCGTTCGAATTCACGGATTTCCGGTAGGATTTCTGACGAGGCTGACACATGCGGGTTCGGCCAAATCTCGCGTACGGCGGCGACAGCGGCGGCTTCGTTTTCAGGGTTGGCATAGGCATTGGCGAACAGGATTGCGATGGCTTCGCATCCTTGCTCTCGCAAGTGCTCGGCTGCTTTGCGCACGGCAATCAGATCGACAGGTGTGCGAATGGTGCCATCCGCCAGTGTACGTTCCGGCACCTCCAGACGGTCGCGGCGATCCACAACGGGTTCGAAATCCCCGCGCAATCCCCAGGTGCGCGGTCGGTCTCTTCGGCGCATCTCCAAGACGTCCCGCAGACCTGCAGTACAGATCACTCCTGTCTTGGCCCCTTTGCGTTCCAGCAGAGCATTTGTGCCCGCCGTGGTGCCGTGTACCACTACTGAGATCTCGGACGGATCATCGACCTCGCGCCCGATCCCGTCCAGGAATCCACCTGATTGATCCGGGCGTGTGGTTGGAACCTTTGCGACGGTTGCGCTCCCGTCTGCTTCGTTCAGAACAAAAACATCCGTGAACGTGCCCCCCACATCCACGCCGATCATACGTCCGGTCATGGCGCAACCTCCCGCCATGTGGTGCCGTAGACCTGATCCGCTTGTTCGGCACTCACAAGACCCCGAGCCACATCTTTGGCGATCGCTGCAGGAGCGCGGTGGCCCGCAGCGCCATAGCCGCCACCGCCGGGTGTTTCAAGGCGAACCGCTTGTCCTTGTTTCAATTCGATCCCTCTCATTTTTGAAACCAGTGGCGGTGCCTTCCACCCATCGTCTTGTTCATACGTGAAGACATTCATGGCCCCGTCGCCACCGTCGGCGATACCCTTCGGTGCGAACTTGCCGCGTTCGCCGAACAGAAACGCCTGAGCGCCGTTTTCCTCCAGAACTTCAATTTCATAGACAGCCCCAAGCCCCCCGCGATGCGCACCCGTACCTGCGCTGTCGGGGCGCAGAGCCCACTGGCGGAACATGACCGGATAGGCGGCTTCAAGAATTTCCATCGGCGGGATCGTCGCCGTCGAGATCGGAGCGTTACCGTGGTTCAGCCCGTCGCTCTCGACCGAGCCGCCGTGCCCCCCACCATAAAAGCTGAACATTACCCATGGCTGTCCGTTTGAGCGTTTTCCGGCGATAGAAAGCGCATTGATTGTCCCATAAGCGTTGGCGACAACCCGATCCGGTGCGGCGTTTGCGAAGGCAGAGAATACAACATCGATCATTCGCAGAATGGTTTCTGTGTATCCACCTGTCGGGGCGGGGAACTCAGCCGCCAATAGACTGTCTTCGGGCACGATAACTTCGATGGGACGCATCACGCCGGCGTTGGCAGGCAGCGCCGGAAAAACGTGTTTAACAGCCACATAGGCGGTTGCAACGGTCGTGGGGAGGGCGATGTTCACAGGCCCGGCGCATTGCGGAGACGAACCCGTGAAATCAAGCACCATTTGATCGCGTTTGATCTCAAGAGCCAGTTTGATGCGAAGCGGATCGTCTGTGATACCGTCATTGTCCAGGAAGTCTTCGGCCTCCCACCGACCGTCCGGCAAGTCCTGCAACTCAGATCGCATAAGCACCTCGGCCCGATCGCTGAGCGCCTCAAGAGCGGCTGAGACTGTTTCGGCATCATATTCGTCCAGCAGCTCGTCCATCCTACGGACCCCAAGATCCAGTGCACCAAGTTGTCCGTTCAAATCCCCCATCGCTGATTGAGGTAGGCGGGTGTTACGCAGCAGAATGTCAATAATGTCCTGGCTAACCTCTCCTTTGCGCGCCAGTTTTACCGGCGGCAGAACAAAGGCTTCCTGGAAAACTTCGGTCGCAGCGGGGTTGTAGTTTCCCGGCACCGCACCGCCTACGTCATGCCAGTGCCCAACCGACGCGAGATAGCAGAACAACTTGCCATCACGGAAATAGGGACGCACCAAACGCATATCAGACAAATGTGTTCCGCCGATATGTGCATCGTTGAAGATATAGATGTCGCCGTCTTCCAGATCCCCGTCAGCCGCGGCCTTTTCAATCACCGCTTTCACGGCAAAAGACATCACACCCACGAAGATCGGCAGCCCGGACTTACCCTGAACAAGAGTGTCGCCCGTTGTTGCAGAATACAGACCATGGCTGGCGTCATGCGCCTCGGCAATGATCGGATTAAAGGCCGCTCGAAATAGGGTTGCGTCCATTTCGTCAGCGATCTGTTCCATGCGGCCTGCAAGTACAGAAAGGGTAATTGGGTCAATCTCGCTCATGCCTGCGCCTTGTTTCTGCAATGTCATTCCAGACATCCTGACGTGTGATCAGATCGTTCTGAAACTCGAACCGGTCGATGAAGCGAATGCCTTCGAATGCTGAACCATCGGTCCATTCACCGGACAACGTTCCCCGGCAGTAATCGATCGCAGCGTCGCCATCGCTTTGCATTGCGTCGAACCCCTCGTAGGTTTTCGCGATACGGCGATACCGGTTTGCCGCCCAACTCCTGAGGTCCTCAAGATCTCGCATGGGCGCGGCTCCGGGAAACTGCATCACGAAGTCCGAGCTGAGCCTTTTCCGGGCGCTTTCAAACGCGCGATCACTCGTTTCGTCCAGGAAGACGCGCACGATGTGCTCGGGGTCTTGTTTGGCCCGAGCAGGATGTCTGCTCTTGCCGCCGCGATAGTAGTTCTGGTCTGAAATGTCGTGGATCACGACGGTCACAAGCTCTGTCGCAGCAGGCACTACGAATCGCACAGCATTGGTCAGCGCCACGCCAAGTCGTTGTTTTTCTTGCGCGCTATAGCCCTCGATCACATGCAATTCGACGATCGGCATGCAAAAGCTCCTCCGATTATTGTATTATCTGTAATACAGGTTGTTAAATTATTGTAAGACTATTTTGGGAGAAGCAATAATACTAAAGCTTGATTTTCCAAGTTCCGGTTTTACGATTGAGGGTGCTGTGAAGGGGGAATCAACGGGTGAACAGGATCAACGCGGCCAATCTACCGGACGGGACCAAGGCGCAACGCGTCTACCTGCATCTGCACGATCAAATCACCGAAGGACAGCTTTCGGCGGGGGAAACCCTGCCCGGTGAGCAGCGGCTGGCCAAGAAATTCAGTGTATCTCGAGTGACAATACGACGGGCGCTGGACGCGCTTTCACGCAATGGCCTGATCGAGCGTCAGGCGGGTAGTGGTACCCGGGTTTCAGGCCAGTCCACCCTCGGTGCACCCGCAGCGATGGATTTCAATACGCTCATGCCGCAGCTGGTCGAAATGGGGCAGAGCACAACCGCGCGGCTATTGTCCTTTTCTTACGGCAAAGCTCCAGAGGTGGTGGCGAAGGCCATGGGGCTTCCGAGCGACCATCAGGTGCAGATCGCAACGCGGGTGCGTCTGACTGATGACGTCCCGTTTTCGCATCTGACGACCTATGTGCCGGCTGTGATTGCGCAGAACTACTCGGAAAGCGACCTCGCCACGACACCGCTGTTCAAACTTCTGGAACGCAGTGGCGTGCAGATTGAGCAGGCGCATCAGACCGTTTCCGCAACGTTGGCGGGGCCCGACGTGGCTGAGGCATTGGGCGTTGCTGTCGGCTCAGCTCTGCTATCGCTTAAGCGCATCGTTCGCGATGTCGACGGAAATGGGGTCGAGTATCTTTCTGGCCTCTATCGTTCTGACATGTTTCGGCTCGAGATGCCTTTGGCGCGTGTGGGAACCGGTTCATCCCGGCATTGGGAGCCCGCGATCGGACGCAGCGAGGAGACCGGGAAATGAGCGCACCGCGCACCATGCTCGACAAACTCTGGGCCTCGCACGAGGTTCTGAGGCGCGAGGATGGTGTGTCGCTGCTTTGGGTTGACCGCCACTTAGTGCATGAAGGGTCGCATCATGCCTTTGCCAAGCTGGCAGAGCGCGGCTTATCCGTGGCTGAACCTGCTCTCACCTTTGCGGTTGCAGATCATTACGCGCCCACGAGAAACCGAGACCGGATTGCCGATCCAAAGATCGCCCGGATGATCGAAACCTTGCGGAACAACGCGTCGGACCACAACATCAGACTTTTCGATCTCAGCGACCCGTCGCAAGGCATCGTTCACGTAATCGGGCCCGAGTTGGGTCTGACATTGCCCGGGCTGCTTATCAATTGCGGGGACAGCCACACATCCACTCACGGGGCATTTGGCGCATTGGCTTTCGGGATCGGGGCTACAGAGGTTGCGCATGTGTTGGCGACGCAGACGGTCTGGCAGCGAAAACCCAAGGCCATGCGAATAAGCGTCGAAGGTCGCTTGGGATTCGGCGTCACTGCCAAGGACATCGCCCTGAACTGGATAGCGCAATTGGGCAGCGGCGGTGCGCAGGGCCACGCGATTGAGTATGCAGGACAGACAATTCGGGATCTGTCGATGGAGGGGCGCATGACACTGTGCAACCTCTCAATCGAAGGCGGGGCGCGGTTTGGCATGGTTGCGCCGGATGAGGTCACGTTTGCCTATCTTGAAGGACGCGAATACGCGCCTTCGGGCGCAGATCTGCAAAGAGCGCAACAGGCGTGGCGCGGCCTGATCACGGACGAGGGGGCCGTTTTCGAACGCGAGGTTAAGCTGAGCGCAGCTGACATCGCACCAACCGTGACGTGGGGCACCAGCCCGGAACAGGCCCTGCCCATAACAGCCAACATCCCCAGTCCAGACGCCACTGATCCAGCAAAGTCAAATTCAGCACAAGAAGCTTTGGAGTACATGGCGTTGAGGCCGGGGCAGCCTTTGGACGGTATCACGGTGGATCAGGTGTTTATCGGCTCCTGCACGAATGGGCGGATTGAAGATCTTCGCGAGGCCGCTTTGGTGTTGTCTGGGCGCCAGGCGCGTGTGCCGGGGCTTGTCGCGCCCGGTTCAGCGCGGGTAAAGGCGCAGGCCGAAGCCGAAGGGTTGGACAGGATATTCCAAGATGCCGGGTTGGAGTGGGCCGCGTCAGGTTGCTCTATGTGCGTTGGCATGAATGGCGACGTTGTGGCCGAGGGCAAGCGCTGCGCATCCTCAACCAACCGCAATTTCCGCGGACGTCAGGGGCGCGGCGCGCGAACGCATTTGATGTCCCCGGCGATGGTCGCCGCAGCGGCCGTAACGGGTACAATTACGGATGTAAGGCCGCTTTTGCAGGGCAGGGCGGCGTGATGGCGGGGTGGAGCACTCAACAGGGGCAGGCCCTGGCACTGGCGTTCGATAACATCGACACGGACCAGCTGATCCCGGCGCGTTTCATGTCAGTCCCGCGCAGTGAGGGGTATGGCCGCTATCTGCTGCACGACATGCGGCGCGACGACAATGAACAGCTTTCTGCGGATTTTCCGCTGAACCGCCACGAGGGGATCAGCATTCTGGTCGCCGGGCATAACTTTGGCAGCGGCTCGTCGCGCGAGGCAGCAGTTTATGCGCTGGTCGACGCAGGCATTCGCGCGGTCATCGCACCCAGTTTCGGCGACATCTTCGCCAACAACGCCATCAACAACGGCCTGCTGCCTGCTCGTGTCGACGCTGAGAAGGTGGCGCAACTGCAGCAGGCGCTGAAAGATGCCCCATACCTTGCGTCGATTGATCTGACCGAGAACCGCCTGACCCTCGGGGACATAACAGCGACCTTTGAGCTGGACGAAGGATGGCGTGTGAAGCTGATCAACGGCTGGGACGACATCAATCTGACCCAGCAACATACGCAGGCGATCAATGCTCATAGGGATAACCGCAACAAGACCGCCCCTTGGGCCTGGCCGAACAAACCGGATTAGGACAAGTCGCGCAAAGACGACGCAATACGGGTCAAGAGACCTGAAATTAGGGGAAACCAGGAAAATGCCCCTGAAACACGTGGAGGAATAACTATGAAGATGAACGCATTGGCTGGCCTTTTGGCAGGGGCCGTGATCGTCGCCGGAACGGCCAAAGCCGAAGAAACGATCTCGGCGGTTCACGCCTTTCCCGAAACGCTGATCTATACCCAAAGCTTTCTGGACTTTGTCGACAAGGTAAACGAAGCGGGCAAAGGGGTCATTCAGATCGACGTACGGGGCGGGCCGGAAGCAATTGGCATGTTCCAACAGCCCGATGCGGTGCGCGACGGGATCGTTGACATGGTTTACACGCCGGGCTCGTTCTACGGTGGCGCCCTGCCCGAGAAAGATGCGATGGTCGCGTCGAACCTGACCGCGATCGAAACCCGCGAAAATGGCGGAACGGAACTGATCGACCAGATCCATCAGGACAAAATGGGCCTGAAATACCTCGGCTGGTTCGACAGCGGCGTCTGCTACAACCTTTGGACCCGTAACGAGCCCAGTTTCGATGCTGACGGCAATCTTGAAGTCGAAGGGTTGAAGCTGCGCGGCAACAACGTCTACAACGCTTTCTTCACCAATTACCTTGGTGCGCAAGTAATCGACCTGCCCACGGGCGAGGTCTACTCGGCCCTGCAGCGTGGCGTCGTTGATGCGACAGGCTGGACCCAGATCGGCTTGATCGACCTGAAGTGGAACGAATTCCTGAACTATCGCATCGAACCGTGCTTCTTCTCGACTGATCTCGGCGTCATCGTGAATCTCGACCGCTGGAACTCGCTGTCTGACGAGGCGCGCACGATCCTGCAAGACGTTGCGATCCAACACGAAAAGGACAGTGTTGAAGCCCTGCGCAGCAAACGCGACGAAGACTTTGCGGCCCTGGACGCTGCAGGCATGACGGTTGTCACGCTGGAAGGGGAGGCAAAGGCAAACTACCTTGCCGCGGCCCGCGAAAAGACATGGGAGCGTATGAAGGGCCTGATGGCCGAGCAGCCCGGCGGCACCGATAACTATGATCGCCTGATCGAGCTGTTCTACGATCTCGACGCTGCGAACTAAGACCACCGACAGGCCCGTTCCAGACGGACGGGCCTTTCACTACCAGGGGCAGAGCAGGCGGGATGATGAAAAGGATCTATGACGCAGTCCTGTTTGGCATGGCCATTATCGCTGGTCTATTGCTGGTTTGGCTGATGCTATCCGTCATCACGTCAGTTCTGATGCGCAATGCCGGGCTGCAACCCTTTGCGTGGCTGTTTACTTCTGCAGAATACGGGCTTTTGTACATGACCATGCTGGGCGCGCCTTGGCTGGTACGGGAAAAGGGCCATGTCCACATCGAACTGGTGACGGCCGCGCTGCCTGTTGGTTTGCGCCGGATTGTCAGCCGTACGGTGGCAGCCGCTTGCGTGCTGGTCTGCCTGATCCTCGGCTGGCAAGGGGCTGATCTGGTCCTAACGAATATCGAGCGCGGGGACTACGACACTCGCGCTTACTATTTCCCCCGATGGATGCTGACTATCGCCTTTCCACTATCGTTTGGAATGATGGCGATAGAATTTTCGCGCTTTGTCTTCGGGCCCGAGCTGATGCACAGCGGAGAAGCAGGGATACACGAGTAATGGAGTGGTACGAAGCGCTTGCCCTGCTGCTTGGGTCGATAGTGTTCCTGATGGCCATCGGAATGCCTGTAGCACTGGCTTTTCTTGCAGCCAACATTCTGGGCGCCTGGGTCTTTATGGGGGGGGAGCGCGGCGTCACGCAACTCCTCAACAATGGGCTGGGTGCATTGACCAAATACGCGTTGATGCCAATCCCGCTGTTCTTGTTGATGGGTGAGATATTCTTCCACACCGGGTTGGGTGGGCGTATGTTCAGCGCGATAGATAAGCTGCTTGGCCGACTGCCGGGACGGCTGAGTTATGTGACGGTTCTTGGCGGTACCGCGTTTTCAACGTTGTCGGGGTCGTCGATGGGCTCAACCGCGCTTTTGGGATCGCTCATGGTACCCGAAATGAACCGCCGCGGGTACAAATCATACATGAGCATTGGACCAATTTTGGGTACCGGTGGCTTAGCGATCATCATCCCGCCCTCGGCGCTTGCCGTTCTATTGGCCACGCTCGCGCAGATAGACGTCGCAGCCTTGTTGATAGCCGGAGTCATTCCCGGTCTGATACTCGCCTTGTTCTACATCGGTACGATCTGGCTCCAAACTCGGTTGGATCCCGAGGCGGCTCCTGCGTACGACGTCGAGCCTATGTCGTTGGCGTACCGCCTGAAACTGCTCATGACTGAGGTCGTGCCGATGGTTGGTGTCATGGTCGTGATTATTGTCTTGATGATCCGCGGCTTTGTCACCCCATCCGAGGCAGCAGCGTTTGGCGCATTGGGCGTATTGATCCTGGCCGCGATTTTTCGCTGCCTTTCGTGGGAGGCGATCAAAAAGTCGGTCATCGGTGCACTCAAGGTTACGCTGATGGCTTATTTGATCGTCTTCGGCTCGGCCACGTTCAGCCAGCTTTTGGCATTTTCCGGAGCATCGCGGGGACTGGTGAACTGGGCCATCGCGTTTGAACTTGCTCCATTGGCCATGCTGACGGTGATGTTCGCTGTTTTGTTGTTACTTGGCATGTTCATGGAGCAGATTTCGATCATGTTGCTGACCGTGCCAATCTTCTTTCCACTGGCGCAGACACTTGGGTTTGACCCGATCTGGTTCGGTCTGATAATGTTGCTCTCGCTCGAGATCAGCTTCACCACACCACCATTTGGGTTGCTGCTGTTTGTGATGAAAGGTGTCGCACCGCCTGGCACAACGATGCGCGAAATCTATACGTCCGCCTTCCCGTTTATTTTCTGCTCGATCCTGCTGGTTGTTCTATTGATCGTTTTCCCAAACCTGGCTTTGTTCCTGCCGTCCTTGTAAGGCTGTTCTTTTGTGGAAGATGGATGAATGCCCTTGCGAAGGCCACTGATCGACAGTGCGGACGTTTTTTGCGACGGCGCACAGGCAAGTCTCAGTAAGCAATCCGCGCTGAACTCGCTTTGAATAAATTCAAACGGCACCTTTGTCCGCAGAGCAGTCGTTCAATGAATTGGCCTAACGACCGCACTGAGCCAGCGGTCGCCAAACGATGATCACTCAAATAGGCCGCTAGATTTCCCCAAATCAACATAACACGTTTTGCTGCGAAGATTATCCAGAACGTCTTCTTCGACCATTTGGGGATCGGAATGATAATCAGTGATGCCGGTCCCTTCCAGCATGCGGTTCATTAAATTGAAAAGCCCGCAGACCTGTATCGCATCAAAAAGTGCCTTCTCAGTCCAGCCAGCTTCAAAAACAGCTTTTGCGTCGGCTTCGGTCATGCGCGATGGGGTGGTCGTAAGCTTGCCAGTATAGGACAGCACTGGCTTTAGCCGGTCGCCAATGTCGGCATTTTCAAGGTCATTCATCATCGCCTCGATGGTGCTGATTTCAACGCCAAAAGCCTTGGCGTGTACCTTATGCGCCCCAAAACAAAACGCGCATGCATTCAAACCCGAAACATACGCAGCAATGATCTCGCGTTCAGCAATGCTGAGTTCGCTCTCACCTCTCATGACCCTGTTTTGGTACTCGGACAGTGGCCCAAGTTTTTCGGGAAAAGCGCTGTAAATATGGCTAAGACTCGCACCGTCGGGCAGGGATGGAAACAGGCGTTTCATATCAAATCCTCACAAAATCATCTGATTGTACCGTAGTGGAAATCTGCGTTTTGGCGAACAAGCGATCCTCCAAAGGGTTGCTCTGATGTGTGTGGGCGTGAAACCTGATATTGGTGCAAGCACATCGAACGGCCGTTTCGTCCGCATTGCAGTCGTTCAATGAATTTGGCTGAGCGGCCGCATCGAGCCCATACCGGAAGTGCTCAGGTCTGAACCCTCGCAGGTGCAGCAATATCACCGATCTCAGACATCATCTGCGTCGCAGAGAGAAAAGCGGCCATTCGTTCACTGAACGAAGAAATTTGGGATTTTGATATCTGAGTCGCGGACTTTGCCCTCATCTAACGCTCCAAAACCGATGACTGTTGTTCTGAAAGCTCTTAGATCGAATAAAATTCAAGCATGATGGTTGAGCGCTTCGATTCCACTATTGATGTTCCCTGACAGGCTAACGCAATGCCCGTCGGCTCTTCAGCGGTTCCTTGGCCACTGCAGCGCGTTGCAGAAAGAGCAGCTCGCCCAACATATCGCGGACCGCTGCTTTTGAAGGGGTAGGTTCCAGAAAGTCAAATAGACGCAACAAATTTGCCGGGTGTTTTACGACCAATGCTGCCAAAAGCTCTTTCGCGGCATCGACCTCATAGGCCGCAATCATTTGCGCCGCGGCTTGCGTTGGGGTCAGCAGAGCATAATCTTGTGGCCGCATAGATGTTTCTCGCAGCGCGTCAAACGGCGATGCACCAAGCGCACGGAATTTCGGCATATGAACGCGTATGTCAGCAGCGCGGTTCTCAATCACCGAACCGGATCGCTGAAAATATTCGAAAGGAGCGAGTTTTTTCAATGCGCGCCTTCGCATCGGGGCGGACAACATATCAAGATCTGCACGATCGTAGTGCAAATCGTCAAAGACGGAGATCAGCCGCAGTCCCGCATCGGCTACCATCAAGTAGGGATCGGCGTTCAGTGCCGCGACCATGTCGGCAGAGTTTGCATGCTGCTGCGCGGCTTCATAAGGTACAAACGCGTAAGTCTTCCGGTCAAAAAGACGTTTAAGTTGATCTATCATCAAGTCGAATCCTTCATTCGCTTCGACGCGACGATCCTCCACTAGTAGTCGCAGGCAAACAGATAGGCTTTACGAGGCGCAAAAGAACCCTAATTCCTTGGTAGGAGTTCTCAGGTAAAACGATAATGCTGCAAGACAAGAAATCAGAAACCGATGCCGAGCGGCGAAAGGCGCTGCTGCGGCGCTTGTTATCTGACCTGAGCCGGTCCAATCCCGAACTCTACTATCAGTCGACGAGCCAGATTTCTCGGTTGCTGAAAGATCATATTTCTGATGGCAAATCGCTAAACGGAGAAGATCGCAAACTTATGGAACCGCTCACCTGCCGCGACCTCGAAGTCCTCCTTAGTCTACACTAGCGACAGAAGTCCCAGTCTTTCATTTTGATGCGCAAATAATCACAAACGCGGAAAAGGTATTTAAAGAGCGGTTTCATCTAATTTTGTTTCCATTTGAGAAGCTACTTAAAATGATTGTTTGCGGAACGTGGGCCTTTTGTTTTCACGGGAAGATTTAGGAAGTTCCACTTCCGATGCCCCCATCGGTAGCGCGTTTTCTTCTGTTTCAGTGGATCTAAGTTTTGGCTTACTAACGCAGACATCCCGTGTTGCCTCGTCCCCTCCAGAACTGGCAGCGCATGTTTTTTGGTCCAGCGGAGCGATGTGTACGTACTTTAATTACTACCAAACACGGACGACCGGCGTTTCGCCTTTTAGTTTTGCCAAATGGCGGAGCGATTAGTCAGTTTATTTTGTCGGGTCCGGGGGTTTGGGTTCAGTTAGATCTGGGAGAAAAACCATGGATAGTAGTTTCAACATAAAAACGGCATGGGCTTCGGTAATGGATGAAACCAAAAACCCACTTAGGAACCAATCTCTGTCCACTGCCCATTTGTTGATGCAAATGTTGGCGTGGATGTGGAGTGCGATTTTCTCGCTTATAGTTGGAAGCTACTTCGTATTCGGCGTTACCGCGGCGGCTCACATGTTGCTAATTGGTGGGCTATTTGTGACGTTGATAATATTCCGAAAGGCCGAAGCGTCAGACTTAGACGACTAGAAGGTTCGTGGCTACTAAAGGCGACCGTTTGCACCTCCGAGTTCCGTTCGGCGTTTTTGATAAGAATATAACTGCGACGGAACTAACCCAACGCCTTGCGTCACAGCCAGTGTTTGGGATCGGAAAACCAAAATTTGGCGCTCGTCTTCAAGCGACTGGTAGTGCATTTTTCTCGCGCGAGCCAGTCAGCACTTTATCTAGCCTGCGGCCTCAATATTGTTGCTACGATTGTATCTGCTAGGTCCGCAGAACCGACGGTCACGCCGAGTGCGAAGAATGTACGCTGCGAACCCAGAGCAGCCGGTTGCGCAAGTCTAAGATACCGCAATCATTGCGTCACCTAAACTTCAAATGGTTGGCTTCGATCAATTCCGCTTACCTTTGTACGCGCCGTCCTGTGGCTTCCAAAGAGCCGCCTTCTCTTTGGCCTTTTTGAGCTGAGCTTCCGTCAATTTGTGTCTGGACTTGATTTCTGGCGACATGCGGTAGATTGGCGTATCGTCCTCTAAGATGTAGCTTGGTCGTCTTTGCTTCTTAGGCTTGCCCGCAGTTTTGGACTTAACGGTGTGGTTCGAACTAGCTTTAACTTTTTGTCTCAGTTCACCGGCCATCTTTTCGACGGCTTCTAGGACGTCTTCAGCCACATCATGGAACTTTGCATTCTGTGCTTTTTCAACGAACTCTTCGAACCTAGGCTTGATATCATTCATCAAGGCGTCAACCTCTCCTTTCGCTTTAGTCCGCGCCTCTTCGAAAATCTCTGACCAGTCTCGTTCATCACTCTGTGCCATCAGTTCCTCCAAATAGTCAGTTAAGGAATGTTAAGATGCGAGCTCTCTTCGATCAACGGCAACTAGGCCGCAAAGTACCCGAGCAATACAGAAGAAAAATGACGCCAAGCAGCGTTACGGCGTTTTGGGTTAACGCTGTTTTGCGTCAGAAGCCATCATCCGTTTGAATAGAAGGTCAATGATGCAGCAACAATCAAGTGGACTCTTCGGATGAGGTTATTCAAGTACCGCGGCATGCGCATTCTGAAATCACTGAAGCGATAGTTGAAAAAACGTCTGGCCGACTCATGAGCTCCACATGTTTCAAATCTAGTCGGTAAAGGTGTTTGTCGCGCAAGTGCGTATCCAACACATCGCCACTAGTCAGTGAGGGATTGCCACGCGACAAAAACACATGTGCAGGCGGGTCAAAGCGGGGCACGCGAAAACTGCTTATTGCCAATGCGTGGGCAATTTTGACTCCCCGGATCCTTGCTTCTTCGGCTTCAGGCTGCTCAGCTAGAATGCGTTTGATTTCAGGAACAACTCGCCTTGCTTTGAACTGACGCTTCCACCCTCTGATAATGTAGCGCAGCCTTTTGTAGGTTCGAAAGTACAAGGGTTGCAGACCAGGTTCCGCGCCAACCATTTTGAATGGAGGGTCCAAAAGGATCATGCCAAGAGTATTTTCCTGCCCCAATTGCCTCGCCATTTCCATGGCAATCGGACATCCGGCAGAGTACCCGCACAGTACAAATGGACCGCTACTATTACTTTTTTTCAAATGTAAAATGGCCTCGGATGCAAGTTCACTAATAGACCGGTCTAACGGGACAGCAGCGCCTTTTGTCCGATGGCTTGGGATATGCACAACGGAATGATCCGAGCCCAGGCTTCGAGCTATATACTGGCTGAATTGTACAGAGCAGTGTACAATTAGGACTGTCGATTTGGTTTGCCCAAGGCTGGAAATTTGAATGACGCTTTCGTTCTCGGAAAAGACTTCGCCCGCACGCCTTTCGGCTACTCTTTTGGCCAGTTTGGCAACGGTGGGACAGCTAAAAACATCGGTCGGTTCGAAGTGAATTCCCCTTTCGCAACCGAGTGCAAAGGCAGAAAGCGTGGCTAAGCTGTCACCGCCCAAATCAAAGAAATTGCCGTTTCTCGTCCGACATGGCGTATTCAGCGTTTCGGAAAAAATTGCGGCTATTTGCTCCTCAAGCTCTGTCTTCGGGGGGGCGCCAACGTTGGATTGCAGGTGCTCGGTGACTATGGCCTTAAGTGCGTTTTGATCCAGCTTTCCGTTCGGAAGGATAGGAAACACTTCAACACCAACAACCGAACTTGGATGGAACGGTTCTGGAAGACTGGCCTCAATGTGACGTGCGGTGGCCTCACAAATCGGGTCGCTGGGATCGCATTCTATCACCATGAAAATGCTATTTGAGCCCGCAAGCGCCAATGAAACGGCAGCAATACGGCGTTGATCCGTAACAACTTGAGCAGCACCCTCAATTTCCGAAAGCTCGACGCGATGTCCGCGTATTTTGACTTGTTTGTCCCGACGGCCCAAAAAAGTGATGCATCCCGTGGCGTCAGCAACCCCAAGATCGCCTGTTCTATACGCCCGGATGCCTTCACCGCCAAATTCAAAGAACCGATTTTTTGTTTTTTCTGTATCGTTTAGATAGCCATTAGCGACTGTGTGGCCAGCAACAATGATTTCACCGGTCATCCCCGGTTCAGCGGGGCAATCATCGTTGTCGAAGACGCCCACCCAGGTTCCGGGAATTGCCTTCCCAATTGGAACAATCGGGCCCTCTTCAAAAGCGGTAGCATCAAACGAAGTGCACCAAACTGTACCCTCCGTCGGCCCATACTCATTCATCAATACGCAATTGGGCAGCAACTCTTTTAATTCTTGAGGCAGGCTGTCGTAGAGTGCCTCTCCTGCAGCGATTAGAACCTGTAGGCTTTGCAAATCACTTTGCGGTACAGACATCAGAAGCGCGCGAGCCAGACTCGGCAGGCACAGAGTATGGGTCACCTTGTGTCGGGAGATCAACTCTCCTAACTGGTTCGGATTTTGCTCGGCGCGTTTCTCGGCGACGACCAAATGCCCACCATTGCAAAGGGTCCAGTAAATTCCGGCAACAGAGCTGTCAAACGCCAAAGAGGACAACAGTAAGTAGACTTCGGGCGCAGCACCGTAAACCTCATCTCGCGCGGCCGTTGATACGGTCAGCGCTGAGTGAGAGATCTCAACACCTTTGGGTTTGTTTTCTGACCCGGACGTGAACATGACATAGGCACGCGCACCGAGCTTAACTTCGTCCGGGTGGATCGCTTGATCGAGCACGTCAATTAGAACCGGATGAGCAGATTTGGTGGGCAGGTCATTTTTTGAGGCTCGTGACGTCACAATGAACCGTGGCTTGACCGTTTCCATCATCTGCGAGAGACGAATTTCCGGATAACTCAGATCCAGCGGAACATATGCTGCACCTGACATCATCACGCCCAAAAAGGCTGCAATTGCATCCACGCCGCGCGGCAAAGCTACAGGAACTATATCGTCTTCAGTCACGCCTGCTTTTCGTAATGAAAATGCAAGTTGCCGGGCGCGTTTCGACAGTTCGGAATAAGTTACCGTTTGGTGGTTGTCAGATATTGCGACTGCATTTGGCGAAGCGTCAGCGTGTTGCAGGAAGCGTTGAATGACAGTTTCAGCTTTTGGCGCGGGTGAGATGTAAATCGGGTTGGCACCGTCTTTCATCAAATTGCATATTGGCGTTCTAGGATCATTAGCAATTGCAAACAGGACGCGTTTGTAGCTTTCAATGCACGACTGAATGGCTTCGGCGGAAATACGTTCTGGGTCGAAATAGACTTCAACATCCAAATCTTTCTGCGGCGTCACAAGAAGCGCTAAGGGATAATTGCTGAACTGCGCTGTCTTAAGACCAGTGATCTCAATGTCGTCAAAGACGAAATCTTGTTTCTGAACGCCTTCATTCACAAACAGCGTATCGAACACGGGGGTTCCACTGGCGAACGGGGCGCAGCTTTGAACGTCTGCGAGCGAGGCGTGCTCATGTTTAAGTCGTTTCAACTCGTTGCTAGCGTGGTCTTGTAGGAGCTCGCCCACTGATTGGGACGGATCGATTTTGAAACGTACTGGAAGTGTGCTTATGAATGCACCAACGGCTTGAGAAATATTGGGGATTTCAGGTGGACGTCCTGCAGTCGTGGTACCAAACACGATGTCGTTTTGCCCGAGATACCTGCGCAAGACCGATGCCCAAGCCACAGACAAAACCGTATTTGGTGTTACCTTCAATTCTGCCGAAGCCCGATTTACGCTCTCCATCAAGTCGCTGCCTAATCGCTCGGCGTACGAGACCTGGGTCGGAGACTGATTTCGGCTGTCCAGTTCAGGAAGCAAGCAGGGCGCTTCCAAGCCCACAAAGTAATCGGTCCAAAACGCAGTGTCCGTCAGTGGACCCTGTTTTTTGAGCCAGGTCAGATAGGTTTTGAAACTTGGCGCAATCGAACCGGCAGGGCTTTTTCCATGGTAAAGGTCGAAGAGATCTCTGATCGAAACGCCGGTCGACCACCCATCACTGATAAGATGATGAATTGTCCACACAAACCGGTAGCAGTCTTGCGCTTCCTTGATCAGTGTAACAGCCATCAAGGGGGGGCTCTTCAAATCAAACTGCCGTAGCTGCTCAAGTTTCAGAAGGTCGTTGAACCGCCGTTCAAAATCTGAATGCTCAGTCCAATCCAATTCGGTCCACGGCAGGCTAACCTGTTCCTGGATGACCTGAACGGGTTGCTTCACACCCTTCCAAATGAAACCGGTTCGGAATACGTCGCGCGCTTTTACAAGAGACTCCATCGCAACTTTAAGCTGCATTGGGTCCAGAGGGCCCCGCAATGTGCAACTGACTACAGCTACATATTGTCCGTGTAGCTGCGCCTCGCCATTGACATGAAACAATATCCCGCGTTGGGCGGAAGACAGCGGAAGAATGTCGGCTACACCTTGCGGATATCCCATGTCAGCCCAGCGCCTCCGAGATGCTTGAAAGATCATCATCGTCCAGATCGAGCAGAGTTTCTTCCGGGCCTTCCCTAAAGCTGACTGACGACAAACTGTCTGCATGTGCAGCCAGAGCTCGAACGGTTCGGTATTCAAACAGCGAGGTCGCAGGCAGGGAAAAACCCTGTTCATTGGCCTTCATAGCAATCTCTATCGCGGCAAGGCTGTCGACGCCGAGATCGAAAAAGTCATCGGTCGCACCGATCTGGAGTTCACTCATCACCGCTGACAGTATGTCGACCAACTTTTGTTCTGTTTCTGTCTCAGGTGGAACCAAACCCGAGCGCTGCACGCCCCGCCTGCTTCCATTGGGCAGACGGGATGCATCAACCTTTCCATTGGGGCTAAGCGGCATATCCTTCAGTAAAACCACTTCGTCAGGCAACAAGCCTCTTGGAAAATGGGCCTCTAGTGTCTGCCAAACATCTTGTTCCGCGATATCGCGACCGGCCACGTAAACGGATAGCTTTTGTTGGTTGACGGGCTCGTCAAATCCGATCTCTTCCAGGATCGCCTCGACGCGCTGCGTATCGATGTCGTCATTAAGCTCTTCTAATGCCTGTTCGCGGGTTTTGTGGCCTAAGCGCACATCCCAGGAATAGGGCAGTGCGTAGTTGTGGTACCCCTCGCGTGACTTATGCAAGTGGATCCCGGTGTCATTGATCAGGCAATTGGTCGACCTACCAGTGTCCGATGGGCGTTGCCATGCAGTTTCCTTATCAAGAAACTCGTAAATCTCAGCTACGGGCACGTCGATGTAGCGGTAAATGTCGAGCACCTTGATCTGATCCAGAAAGCGTCCATCTTTCAGGTCATCCGTTTCCAAAAGTTTAGAAAGCGCGTCGTCTTTTGCGTGATAGGCTTTACGCGCTTTGGTAACCATATCGTCCAGCTGAGAGCACGAAGGGGCTGCGTTGCGGAACAGGTCAGGGGTCAACCGTGTTTCAAAGAACTGCCCTCTGGACAATCCTGTCACCACCATAGGCGCGCCTTCGGCCAAAGCCGTGCGGAACGCCAAAGTGTATAGCGCCTTGAAACAACCCTGACACACGTTGGAGTGTGTTTTAAGGCTGTCGACGAATATCTGGTTCATCCTGTCAGTGCTGAGATAGCGATGATCCCAACCAAGATCGTCTGCTACCCTTTGAATATTCGTCTTCGACTTTTCAGAGATATAGCCATTGTCCAAAGTCACGGCGAGCACCCGCGACGTGTAATCAGCAAGCCGGTAGGCGGCGTACGTGCTGTCCTTGCCACCGCTCAGCATCATGACCGCGTCGTATTTCCCGGTGCTCGCTTCGGCTGCACGCGCTATTTCGCGTTGTAGCGCGGGTTCATCCTTAAAGTAGGCCTGCGCCCTGGCTTTATAGTTGTCGAATTCTGCGCAAATTTGGCACAGATCGTTTTCAACAAAATCTACCCCGGGCACGGAATCCGTGAGGCCACATGTTTTACACTGCTTGTTTCTGCCAGTAGACGGCACTGATCCGAACGAGACATGAACGGCATTCACATTCGGCAATTGTCGCAAAACGCGGTCAATCTCTGCGACTTCGAAACGCACACCGCCGATTTTTATTTGTTGATCCGCCCGGCCAAGGTAATCAAATCGTCCGTTTCGATTGATACGACCCAAATCACCAGTTCGGTAAACCTTGCCCTGAATTGCCTTTGGATCCTCCAAGAATTTCCCTTGAGTTTCGGAGGGTGCGCCAAGATATCCCTCGGCCAAGCGGCCGCCGATAACGATTTCTCCGGTTACACCAATAGGGCACAGGTTCATGCCTTTATCCCTGACACTGACCGAAACACCGGCTGCGGGAGACCCTATTTGGATCGAGAGCTCGGTATCAGTTTCGGGGTCATATGTGTGGTGCATGGCGCCGACGACGGCTTCGGTTGGGCCGTATTCATTTATCAGTGTCAAAGATGGTGATAGATCTTGGGTCGCTTTACGGCAGAGTTGGGATGTCAGGTTCTCACCACCCAGAACAAGCGTCTGAATACGCTCGACAACATGACCCTGTTTGCAAGCCAAAGCGAGGTGAGAGGGGGTCAACTTCACGACATCCACCGCGTCTTCGGTAAACACGTCCAGCACTGCAAGGTCAGGGTCGGAGTGCTCCGGGTAGATACGGATCGACCCACCGGTAGCCAAAGGCGCGAACAAGGATGTCAGCGTCAGATCGAATGATATTGAAGAAAAGAATGCGTAGTGCGCAGGGCGGTTGCCTGTGAAAGTCATTGCAGCCCAGTGAATGTAGCGTGACAGGTTTGTGTGATTAACCTCAACGCCTTTTGGTACACCTGTCGAACCAGATGTAAACAGAACATAGGCAAGGTCACCGCCAGATGGCCTCTCGAAAGTACGTGGTGTATCTGCATTGACCAGTGTGATGTTCAAGCTGCGACAAGAAAAAGCGCGGTTATCGTCAGAAGGCACGAATACTGCCGCGGCACCTGATATTTTGACAATCTGTTCTGCACGCGCGCTTGGTGTATTTGAAGCTATGGGCACAAAGCTGCAACTGGCTTTCAACACACCCAACATGACCAAAATGAAATCCATGGATCGCGGCAGATTGATCGCTACGGGAGACCCACGCGGGATTCCGAGGCCAATGAGGTAAGCCGCGATCTGATCGCTGCGCCGGTCAAGTTGTCGGAAAGTTATCTGATCGTCGGTACACGACAGTGCAATTGAATCCGGGGATTTGATAACTTGTGCCGAGAACGCGTCCAAAACTGTTTCGGGCGCACCCGCAAAGTTTTGTCTTCCCAATACAATCGCCCGATCTTTTTCATCTGCAGCTATGTCCAGTTCTGCTATACGCGTATCCGGAACCTCGACCGTAGCTTTCAGAACACGCAGGAAATGGTTCTGCACGGCCCCAGCCAGTACGTTATTTAAGATTTCCTCATGTACATCCAGGAACAGCTCTGGCTTGCCGTTCCCGTGAAAGTCCATGATATGGAGACGAATGGCATGGCCCGCGTCATGCGCACCGCTATGGAGCCATTTCACCGTTGCCGGCTTCCCGGCGAAGCTTCCAAACTCGGCTTGAATGTAGTTGCAAACGGCGCTTATGCCCGACGTGTCGATGTTCGCAACCGCGCCGGGTTTCGCCCGCCTCAAAAACGTGCCCAGCCCGGTTTTGACCTTTACATGTACATCCAACAGCGTGTCTTCAGCGTCTAATTCCACAGTTAACGGCAAAACTTCGACAAATGGACCCAGCGTTCTTTTGTCTTGGCCCGACAAGCGGTTATGGGATGGCAATCCAAGGGTGATCTGGTCGTCGCCTGTGACCCGATGCAAATACCCAAAATAGGCCGTCAGGTAGATTGCAAGCTTCGACAAGTCTGGCGTGAACAGGCGGAATTCCGATTGGGTTACAGCGTGCTCAAGCGTGTGCTGTATATCCTGCGAAATCTCCACAGCAATACGTTTGGAAAAACCTGCTCGCTTGGCGTTACTACCGTATGGTGGGGACGATGGGTGGAAAGGCGAAGGCGCCGAAAGTACGTCGGCGATGTTGAGAAGTGGCGGGCTTTCAAAAAAGCTTGGCAGCGGCTCGGCAGTGAAAACACCGTCGTGTTCGATAGCCGAATAGCGTTGCGACACTTGATCAAACAATAGAGCACCGGACTGTGCATCACACACGATGTGATGTTGACATACGGCCCAAACCCAATGGTCGTCCGCCAACTTGATCAGTTGGCTGCGCAGTGTTTCACGCCTTAGATCAAACGGAATTTGAACCCACGCATTGAGCTCACGCTCCAATTCAGTTGCCGCACCAGGCGACTGACTGGCGTCCTTACACTCCAGAAGCCCTTCAACTGCATCTTTGACAACTTGAATGAGCGCATCAGTCCCTTCTCGAAAAACCGTGCGCAGAATTTCATTGTCCTGAACCGTTTCGAAAAGCGCCCGTCGAAACACCTCTGGGTCTACCTCGAAATTCAGGTCAAATCGCCAAGCCATATTGTAAGCTGGCAGATCCGGTTGCAGGAGATGGCCTTTCCAGAACCTCAGTTGGCTTTCAGACAATGGATGCGACATGTTGGCCACCTCAGGAAACTGCGAAGCGCCGATTTTCGGCATAAACGGAAATTGCAGTGATAGAACTGAGGTTTTCCAGCGTGACGTCCTCCAAAGGGATTTCAATGCTGTAGGTCTGTTCGACGAACGAAACCAAAGACATGACGCCCAACGAGTCGATCATTCCGCTTAGCAACAGTTCTTCGTCGTCTGTCACTCTTAGGCCGCCCAACAGCGTGACGCGAACGTAATCGCGCAAAGCCTGTATTTGTTCTTCAGGCTGCATGCTGTGTATCTTTCTGCCCGGCGAGCTTGGCACGGTCTATCTTGCCCGTCGAAGTGCGGGGCATTTCTTCAAGCCATTCGATGTGATGAGGCACGGCATAGCGCGGCAAAACAGCTTCTACTTTGGACCGAACGTTTGACAGATCTTCTTTTGAACCGCCGGTGACATACGCATGGATTTCATCGCCGCATACTGTCGCGACCGCCTCGGTAACCAGTGGCGTGTTGACCAAAGCAAGTTCGACTTCATCCAGTTCGATGCGAAAACCCCTGAGTTTTACTTGGCGGTCTTTGCGTCCGATCAAGAAAATATCGTCGCTTTCCGCTCTTCGAACGATGTCGCCGGTACGGTAGAATCTACGCACACTTCCGTCGGTGTCTGGAAGATCGCAAAACGCGGCTTCAGTCAGCCCGGAATCGCGCCAGTACTCCAACATGACCTGTTCAGAAGCGATCAGGAGTTCTCCGGTTTCCTCATCTTCAGGTCCGATCCCGATACGAGCGGTCACTCCAATATCCGGACGTCCAATAGGCAACGAGCTGGTTCCGTCCAACTCTGCATGCGTCATCACGGCTGTCGTGCAATGGTTCGTTTCGGTCGGACCGTAGGCATTCAGGAATTTTGCGTTTGGGGTATGTTTGGACAGCGCCTTCAAAGCAGCCGGAGGCATTTTTTCTCCGGCAAACATGACGATCCGCAGCGCTTCCAGGTTTCGATCCTCCAGCACGCCGCGTTCTACCATTTGGATCAGGGCATATGGGACAGAGTACCAAACAGTGATCCTCTCCTTCTCCGTCAACTCCGAAAGGCTTGCAGGTAGTTTTGCATGCATTTCGGGAACAACTACGGTGCAAGCTCCGGCCTGGGCGGTGCTGAAGATATCAAAAATCGACATGTCGAAATGAATAGGGGTGTGGTGGCTCACTCGATCTGACGCGCGTAACGCGCACAGTTTCGCCGCCATCTTTGCGTAGGCCAACCCGCTTTTATGGGTATGGACTATGCCCTTTGGTGCGCCGGTGGTCCCGGATGTCATGAGGATGTAAGCAGGATCCTCGGCACGCCTATCCGGACCACAAACGACTTTTGGACTGCCCGAAATTTCATCCAGCGGTTGCGAAATGTCAAACAGCTGGCTTTCGGAAAAAGCGCTCGAAAACTTAGTTTTGCGCGCTGTGTCGGCGATGACCATTCTGGCCGAAACGATCGATACTTGCGCCTCAATGCGCTCGGCCGGTGCTGCGGGATCAATCGGTACATAAACGCCTCCGATGCGGAGGATGGCGTAAATCGCCGCGATGGTTTCAGCGCCTTTGACCGAGCAGACAGCCACTCTATCACCGCGTTCTACGCCCAAAGTGATTAGTGCTTTTGCAATCTTGTCGACTTTGGAATTTAGCGCAGCGTAAGTGGTAATTTCCCCCAGCGTGCTGACCGCCGCAGCTTCGGGCGTTACTTGCGCGTACCGCCTGAGTGCGTCGTCCAGAAACAAGCCCGTTTCGATCATTGGGTCACCATTACAACGGCGTCACCGAACTGCGGGAACCAGCCGATCGTTCGTTCGTAGAACCAGAACATTGCAATTGCGATCAGGGCGGCGGAACCAAATTGCAGAAACACAACGCGGTAGGCCGTCAGGCGCCGCAAAGCAAAGAAGATTGGGAACAAAACGACTACGATGGCGAGTTGCCCGACCTCAACTCCAATATTAAATGTAGCCAGCCCAAGCGCCTTGCGTGTGGGGTCGAGGCCAAGTGGCTCGAGCACATTTGCGAAGCCGAAGCCATGGAATATCCCGAACAGAAAGACGACCTTCCAAGAACTTGCGTGAAAACGAGGTACAAGGTTGCCGACGGCGACGGCAGCAATCGAGAAAGCGATAACCGCCTCCACCAGCGTCACGGGCAGGGTTATGACTTCGAAGGTTGCGAGACAAAGTGTGATAGTATGGGCGATCGTGAACACCGTTACGATCTTGACAGTTTCCAACAGGCTTTCGCGGATGTTCTCGGATGGAACCCAATGCCGGTTCTCGATCCGCATGACCGCTCCCAACAGCAGGGTCACCAAAAACAGAACGTGATCAAACCCAAGCCAGATGTGCCAAACGCCGTGCACAAAGAACGTTCGCGCAATATCGCCTGCCGGTTCATCGTTCAGATAAAGGGCCTTTGTGCCATCGCCCGGCGCGAAAATCAGCGAGATGTAGGCCTCGTTCTCGTCCATCCCGTTTCGGGTATTGCTTCCAATAAGTGCATAACCTCGGTGGGTTGGGTCGACGTCAGAGAACAGGCCGTCATAGGCCATCTCGATAGTTGTCGGGGTTTGCTCGATGTCTAAAACAGTAAAATGCAGTTGAGCGAACGTATCGACCGACGAATCAAAAAATGTGATGTCGTCAAATTCAACCTGAAGGGCTTGCCCATCCGACAAAAGTTTCATGCGATTTTCGAAATATTCGAAGAAGAACTCTTGTGATTGCCGGACTTCGTCCTCAGTCAGCGACGTCGAAACCTCCGGCGCCCCTAGCTGAATTCGGGTTAGATCCGTCAACGTTGCTTCAATCCTGCCACTCAGGGTGTCATCGGTGACGTCAAAATAAACGTAGCTCTCGTTGAACTTGTGGGCTTGAACCGGCGTTGCGAAGGCTATCAGAATTAAGCCGCCTACCCACAGAAAGAGCGCAGCCAACGATCCACTAAACGAATTTGTCCAATTCGCGGCGCGGGTAGTGGATTCGCGATCAGCGTTTTGCATTGGTTTAGTCTCCCCCGTTTTTCGGTTGGGAACTTTTTCCAAGTTCCATCCTTGCAATTATTTCGCGTTGAATGTCCGAGGTACCCGAGTAGATGACACCGCCGAGGGCGTCATTCACATCGGTTCCTGAATTTGAACTTTGCAGATACCCACGACCACCAAACGTTCGCATTGCATCCACGCTGGAATTTAGAAACGCCTCTGAAATGTGAAGGTTTGCCATCGCCGCAAACTGCGTCAGGGGTTGTCCGGTATCGTACAGCTGTGCCGCCCGGGCCAACATAAGTTCGCAGGTTTCCAGACGTACGCGCATGTCTGCCAAGCGGTTGGAAACGGATTGGAATTCCGAGATCGACCTGCCAAATTGCTTACGAGATACGGCATGCTCAGTGCACTCGTTCAATTGGCGGCGCATCGCGCCTACTTGCGCTGTTAGGATAAAGCACCTCTCCCAGTCGAGCGTGGCTTGTAAAATCGTAGCTCCGGCGCCTTCTCGTCCAATTCTGCGGGCCTCCGGAACCCAGCAGTCACGGAACTCAAGCTGTCCCATGGGGACGGAGTTCAATCCAACTTTGTCCTGCCTATCAGCTCTCAAAAACCCTTCATCGTCGGCGCGCACAACGAAGGCCGACAAACCCCAACGACCTTTCTCGGGCGCGGTTTGTGCGAAAACGATCGCGAAATCGCAAACAGGCCCCATGCCGACAAACGCCTTTTGACCATTTAGGATGTATCCCGCCCGATTGTGTTCAGCAGTCGTTTGCAGCGACAACGCGTCGGATCCCGCCGTAGGTTCGGTAAGTGCAAATGCGCCAATCAATTCGCCGGACAAGAGCCCGGATAAGTAGCTGTCTTGTAGCTCTTGAGAAGCAAATCGAATAAGGGGGCTTTGAACTGTCCAAATCTGTGAAATTATGGCCATCGCCAAGCCGCTGTCTGCGCACAACTCACCAAACAGCAACATTTCTTCAACGAACTCACTGGCACTGTTAATTGAACCACCAAGGTCTTGGGGTAAAACGAACTTAAAAGCGCCACATCCGCCAGCGGCTTTCCAAACCGCGCGTAAGTTCCCATCGGAAACTGCAGGGCTTGCTTTTGCAAAGTCCAGTCTAGCGCATCTGGTTTCGCGGTCTATATGGCGCGTAGCTTCGTTCACTGTCGGATTCTATTAGCTGTACTAAATCTAGTACGCACGTCGAAGCCGGCCGGATCATCCCATTCAGAAATTGAAATTTAGATGTTTGGACGGAAATATGGTGCAGAAAGCGCATTACTGTTCTTCATCAAACGGTAGACGGCAGTCTTGGGCACCCTTTGAGTCGATTGATAAATGCCCTAATTATCTATTTTACTTGAAATTTATTGTTACTTTAGTTGGTGACAATTTGCAAAAAATCAGCCAGCCCTCCATCAACCTTCTCCTGCTGGCAAGCAGCCTGCATTGCCTTGCAATTCTTTTTGTATTTTGGGTCGGTCAGCAGTTCTTGAATATCAGTTTCGATCTTTTCGACAGTATCCGTGTGGCGCCCTGCACGACCAATTCCATGAAAGACGGCTCTGGCTGC
This sequence comes from Ruegeria sp. D4, assembly GCF_056534475.1. Lineage (NCBI taxonomy): Bacteria > Pseudomonadati > Pseudomonadota > Alphaproteobacteria > Rhodobacterales > Roseobacteraceae > Ruegeria > Ruegeria sp. D4. The sequence goes on along the minus strand of NZ_JBQFPJ010000005.1, from coordinate 202,833 downwards.
GCTGCCCTGCTGATCGTTGATATGTGGATACAAGAGAACAGGTGTTGCAGCCTCAACGGCTTCGATAAAACCGCCTGTGCCTCCGTGCATTATTGCAAGGTGAGTATGCTTTAGAATCTGGTGTTGGGGGACCCAAGCCACAACATCAACATTGGGTGGGTAGTCACAACTGCTACCATCCTCCCAATTCTGACCTGCAGCAAATAGGAACCGCCACTCTGGATGCTTGCTTGCGACTTCCCAAAGGTTGGCAAGTAAATCAAACTTGGGTTTCATAACTGTGCCGAAGCCGATGAAAATGCGCTTCTCCGCGCCTCGCGCCGAACAAAATCTGCACACTAGTTCGCTGTCATAAGGTTTTTCTGGCCGATCTTGTAATACCATCGCCCCAAAGTACTCAAAATCCGGGTAAAGATGTGTCGGCAAGTCAACCGATTGCGGGAGAAACAACACGGTCGGAATCTTGTAAGTCCAAGGCATTTGCCAACAAATCAGCCGTACTTTTCTTGCTATAGGAACGTTGTAACGTCGGGCGAGTTCGAGCAGCGCCGTCAAGAAATCTGCGCCGTCGTGCTTGGACTTGAGTCTCAGGGCTTTTTTGAACTTCCAAAGCAGGAAGTTTATCCAAATAATCGAGACGCCAATTCGACTTCCGCGTACTCCGACACCTGGACACGTTCGTTTGTTCAAGGGAGGAGCCCGGGGTCCGGGCGGCGACAAGAACATGTTGCTAAACTGGATGATTGGCAGTCCCAAAGACAAGCCAACAATGATATGTGCATGGAGTTCACAGTCGACAAAGATGACATCCGGTTGAAAAGCAGCGATTGAGGCGGCGAAATCATTTACGCCAAGGGCATTTATTGCAGCATTCAAGCGATCTTCGGCAGTTAAAGCTCGGCGCTGTTCCGGCGAAAGTAGTGGTGCAAAAGCGTCGACTCGCGGCGTGGGAATCTCGTAATGCTCCAAGTCGAAATGCGAAATTAACTCAGAGGACGATTTTGGTGCAAACAAGCAGACGTCGCAACCAATAGATCTTGCTTCGTTTGCAAACTGCACAGCACCATTAAGCGGGCCAGTCAAACCACTTGATATTATCGCCAATCGCTTGCTCATCGGCCTATGAAAGTGATCCGGTTGAATTTCCAGTCAAGACCACTTCGTTGTTTAGGTCAAAATTTGATAACCGATTTCGACTTTTCTCGATCCTTGGAGCCGGATGTCCGCCCTTGCATAGAAGGAATCAAACACCTTTCATTGACTTAATCTCAATTTCTAAGTCTAGCGGGGTCCCTTTAGCTGAGAATTCACCAGTACTCTAATGGGTGCCATGCTGCAACGAATGGCAGCATTGTCCGCATAGCGGTCGCTCGCGATACTCAGGCGAACGGCTGCACCGAGACCGAAGCGGACGGCGTTGTATTGCTTCTCCGCCCGTTTCGCGTGAAAGACTTAGCGATTTGACATGCTTGGGTTAGACTAACTGGCGCATGTCGGAAACCAATCGAGAAAGAGCACTATTACGCAGCGGCGCGGGTTTCGCTGAGGAAGAACGCCAAGGCATGATGCTCGCCGCAAAGGTCCGAACCATTTCTCTTTCGCTTGTTCTCCTGTGGCAGGCCATTGACAGCCCGGAGACTGGACTATCGCATTTTTTTGTTCTTCTTGAAATCTTCGCTTTTGTTTTGCTTGGCGGTTTGCAGTACATCGCGGCTTACTCGCGTCTTGGCGGACGCAGCATTCAGTACGTGTTCGTTACGTTAGATTGCCTATTTCTAGCGGTAATTTTCAGCCTCAGTGTGCCGTTTTCCGGCGCTTCGTTGCCGCCGGCTATTTCGATGGATACCGCGCGTTTTCTTTATTTTTTGATGTTTCTTATGCAGGCATCGTTTAGTTTTCGACCTTTCCTGGTTGTCTGGTGTGGAATCAGTATAATCATTGCTCGCGCCGGCATGTGGGTATGGTTTTTGAGCCTGCCAGGTGCATACAGTAATTTAGATCTGCCGGAACAGACAGTCGAAGCCTGGCTTGCCGCAGGCGCTGACCTCAACTTTCTGTTTCTCGGATATGCCGCCACAGAATTACTGGTCGTGGTGATATTGTCTGCGGGGCTTGCTGTTGTTGTTGCGCGATCTCGGCGGCTCGTTAGCAATCTCCTATCGACTGAGAGAAAGCGGGCCAGTCTGGCAAGATATTTTTCACCAAATGTCGTAGACCAATTAAGCAGATCAGGTGTTGGTCTCTCAGCCGGTAGGCACCAAAAAGGGTCTTGTCAGAAGAACTTTGCTTGAGCGGGGCAGGGCGGTTGCGTAGCTTTTGCCCATGACCAGACCTGCCTCTTTCAAGTACTTCAAAACCAGCCCAGAGATCATCCGCCTTGCGGTGATGCTTTACATCCGATTCCCGCTCTCGCTTCGGAATGTCGAAGATCTGCTGCACGAGCGAGGCATCGACGTGAGCCACGAAACCGTCCGATATTGGTGGAACAGGTTTGGCCCGATGTTTGCTGCTGAGATCAGACGTAAGCGTGTTCAGCAGCTGCGCGCATACTCCAAATGGAAGTGGCACGTGGACGAGGTTTTCGTGAAGGTCAATGGTAAGCGTCATTATCTTTGGCGGGCCGTTGATCACGAAGGCGAGGTGCTGGAAGCAATCGCTACCAGACGTCGAAACAAGCAGGCGGCATTGAAATTCCTCAAGAAATTGATGAAGCGACACGGCAAAGCGGAAACCGTCGTCACGGATCGCTTCGCCTCATACAGAGTCGCGCTCAGAGAGCTCGGCGCTACCGAAAAACAAAGGACGGGCAGGTGGCTCAACAACCGCGTCGAGAATTCGCACCTGCCGTTTCGACGACGCGAACGCGCGATGCAGCGTTTCAGGCGCATGCGAAGCTTACAGAAATGCGCCTCCGTCCATTCCTCCGTCTAAAACCACTTCAACCGGGCAAGATCGCTGACCAGCCGTGACACCTTCAAGCTGACACACCGCCGCTCTCGCTGAGTGGCGCGAACCTGGCGCAGTGTAAAGAGCAGTTCTACTGACCCAGCTGAGACTGGTTCGAAATTGTCTGACAACGTCTCTTACCGGTTCAGGTTCCTTTCACATCACTGGAGAACCGCGCCGCGTTTTCCTTTGCAAAGGCGCTGGCATCCGCGTCGGCATCCCAGAACTGCGGGTTTGCCTTGGGTATCGTCAGCGCGCGCTGCACGGCGGGCCGGGCATCAATACGGTGGAACCACGAATTCAGATGCGGCAAGTCCGACACTCCTACCCGCGCCCAGACATAAGCGCGTGCCCATGGGTACAGCATCATGTCAGCGATGGTGTATTCGTCCGCGGCGATCCATTCACGCCCATCCAGGCGCGTGTTCATCACCTCCATCAAGCGGCGGCTTTCGTCCACGTAGCGGCGGATTGAGAACGGCTCTTCGTGGCCGTTTGGTGCGGCGATGTGCTGGAAGTACATCGCCTGTCCCATCATTGGGCCTATATGGCCGACCTGAAAGAACATCCACTGCATGACCTCTGACCGTTTGACCGGATCCCAAGGCAGGAATTTTCCGTATTTTTCGGCGAGATGCCACAGGATCGCACCGGATTCGAAGATGGCGCGCCTCTCCGAACGATCCTCAATTGTCGGGATCTTTCCATTTGGGTTCAGCGCCAGATAATCCGGCGCCTTCTGTTCCTGCTTGGAAAAATTGATATGTGTCAGGTCGTAGGGGACGCCTGCCTCCTCCAGGAAGATAACCGGCTTGTACCCGTTCATCGTTCCAGCGGTGTAGAGATGGATATCAGGCTGGGACATGTTCAAGCTCGGCAAATGTGGTTTTTAGATGCGCGTCAAATCGAGCGAAATCGGCCTCGATTTCCGGGTCCTTCATAACATCGAATGCAGCAAAAGTCGGAAGGGGTTGCATGGCAAAGAACTTTGCGTTCAGGTGCATCGGCGCTAACAGGTCGTCGACGCTGGAGCCCGCAAAGAAAGGCTCGGACGCATCATCGAACGCTTCTTTTGGGGCGTTGAACGTAACCGACAGCATGTATTTCTTACCGTTTAGTGTGCCCCCGGTACCGTAATTGGCTTTGGGCGCGTCGGTCGTTCGACCGTCACCTGCGCACATGCGGCCATCCATGCCAGCCGTATATACCTCATCCATGTATTTTTTGAATATCCACGGTACCCCCATCCAGTTCACCGGGAACTGAATGATGACTGTATCGGCCCACAGATGCGTCTCGACCTCAGCATTTGCATCATAGCCGTCGGAGACGGTGGTCACACGCACGTCGTGACCCATTGTGGTCAGCGTGTCACGTGCGCGTTTGGCGAGGCTGGCGTTCAACTGTCCGGGGGCGAATTCGTAGGGCTGGGTGCCGTTGACGATCAGGATTTTGCTCATGTCTATATCCTATAGGTACTATCTCTGAACCCTTGACTTTCAGCGGGTTCAGAGAGCATTTGATTGCGAAGGTGTGATAAATCAACTAGTATACTTTTGGTAACCTAGGTGTCTGAGCGAAGGGACGACGATGCGGGCGCGAATTGATGAGGATGCCAAAGGGCGCCGAAAGGTCTCCGAGGCCTGTCAGGAACCATGTGCAATCGAACGCGGTATGCGGATTATTGGCGGAAAGTGGACGGGGTCGATCTTGTGGCACCTTAGAGATGGCCCAGTGCGCTTCAACGATCTGTCGCGCATGATCGGCGGTGCCAGCAAGAAGATGATCACTGAAAGACTACGTCAACTTGAGGGGCAGGGTCTGGTTCGCCGGCAGGTAATGGATACCGCTCCTGTTTCCGTGCAATATTCGGTTACCGAATTTGGCCAGACAGCTCTTGGTTTTCTTGAAGAGCTTCGAAAGTGGAGCGAAGAATTACCTCAGGAGTTGGATCGAACCATCTGATAATATGAGGGAATGAGTCTTTGGGTAGTTTGAAAGCAATCCACCATGCTGCGGTCATTTGTTCGGACTATGAGCAGTCCAAGGCATTTTATTCAGAAACGCTTGGGTTGGAGATAGTTGCGGAAAATTTCCGGGCCGAACGGCAATCTTGGAAGCTGGACTTGGCTTTGCCGGATGGTACTCAGATTGAGTTGTTTTCCTTTCCCGACCCGCCCAAACGCACGTCCCGCCCCGAGGCGCTGGGTCTGCGGCATCTTGCGTTTGTTGTAGACGATATCGAGAAGTTGAAAGACAGATTGGAACAGAAGGGTGTTCCCGTCGAAGACATCCGTGTCGATGAATATACCGGACGCCGTTTTACCTTTTTCAGTGATCCGGACGATCTTCCTTTGGAATTGTATGAAGCCGCGCCGACTGCGTTGAAGTGATGTTTCCCGTTCTTTAGGCTGAGCGAAGCAGGGGGGAATGCGCATGGAAGAAAAACCTCTCACCGGTGGATTGGGTGCTGAAATCGTCGGGGCGGACATCCGGCATGAAGATCAATTCGACGCGATTAAGTCAGCCTTCACAAAGTATTCCGTAGTCGTACTGAGGGGCCAAAACGTTAGACCGCAAGAGCATCTGTCCTTTGCGCGAAGGTTCGGCCCGATTAACGTGAACCGCTTTTTCAAACCTGTCGACGGCTATCCCGAGATCGCCACAGTTTTGAAAGAGAAAGATCAGAAAGAGGCTGTGGGAGAGGGCTGGCATACCGACCACTCCTATGATCAGGAACCGGCCATGGGCTCAATTCTGCACGCTTTGGAAGTCCCGCCGCAAGGCGGCGACACGCTGTTTGTGTCAATGGCTGCTGCCTATGAGGCTCTGTCGCCCACGATGCGTGGTTTTCTGAATGGCCTGTGGGCGGTGCATTCCTCTCGCCATGTCTTTGGCTCCAGCAACATGGAATCAGAGGCCGCAAAAAGCGGAAGGCTGGGTAATGCCGAAGCTGCCACGCAAGACGCCTTGCACCCCGTTGTCATCACGCATCCGCTTAGTGGCAGGCGTGGGCTGTTCGTCAATCCTGTGTTCACCACCGAAATCAAGGGGTTGAGCGCAGATGAGTCTGCGGCCGTGCTTGGGATGCTCTATGATCATTGCAAGCAGCCCGAATTCCAATGCCGCCTCCGTTGGCAGGCAGGGGATATCGCCATTTGGGATAACCGAGCCACGTGGCACAAGGCAATCAACGACTACCACGGTTTTCGACGCCTTATGCACCGGGTGACGGTTGAAGGGATTGCCTTGAAGCCGTGAGGCAAGTGGCACAAGGCGGACCTCTGCGACTCAGTTTGGGCGCGACGACGCTGTGACACCCCCCCCCTCGATTCCCGGTGCACTAATTAAAAAAAGGGCGATCGGTGTCGAAATTTCTTTTTATTTTCTCGTGCATATAATGCCTGTCGAATTTTCTCTTGTCACAATTGGAACGTTCCATTAATGATTTTGGAACGTTCCAATTGCGGAGTAAGAGGATGAATTGGGCATTTGTCGGAGCGAGCACAATAGCTTCGCAATACATGTTGGACGCGGTGCGCCGGCAGGCAGGCAACAACGTGACCTGGGTCGTCAGTCATTCTCCAGATCGGGTTCAGACCTGGGCCAAGGAACACGGAATTCCCAACGCAACGACGGACGTGGACGCTGCGCTTTCTGACGAGAACATTCAGGCTGTTTATGTTTCCTCGACCAATGAGAAGCACCACGGTCAGGCCATGGCAGCCATTTTGGCTGGTAAGCATGTTCTATGTGAAAAGCCGCTTGGGATGACTCAGGAGGAAGGTGTCGAAATGGTGCGCGCAGCCGAAACGGCTGGCGTGACTTTTGGTACAAATCACCACCTGCGATGCTCTGGCAGCCATCGTGCCATTCGCGACCTCATTGCAGACGGGCGCGTCGGCGACGTTCTTTCGCTGCGTATACATCATGCGGTACATTTGCCGGGGAACCTACAGGGGTGGCGCATCAACTCAGCAGATGCTGGCGGCGGCGTGATCCCCGACATCGTCGTTCATGATGCGGATGTCACGCGGTTCCTGCTCAATGAGGACCCGATTTCTGTCGTCGCGCAAATGGCCAGCTCTGGGATGGGGCAGGGGGTCGAAGACTCGTGCATGTCCGTCTGGACGATGCCTTCAGGCGCGATGGTCATGACACATGAAAGTTTTACGCACCCATTTGCAGGTTCGGGCCTGCAAGTGCACGGGACCAAGGGTTCGATTTTTGCGGATGGCGTCATGACGCAGCGCCCAGTTGGGGCAATAAAACTGGTGACAGAAGCCGGAAGCGAAGAAATCCCGTTTTCGGAGCATTCGCTCTACATTCAGGGCGTTTCCGAATTTGTCGCCGCAACAGCGGGTCAGGGCCGTCCAGCTGCGGATGGAACTGATGGAGTGAAATCGCTGTCCGTCGCGCTGAGCGTTCGTGAGGCCGCGGCGTCAGGTAAGCGCATCAACGTAGACTATGGTGGCTTCTGATGACCAAGCTCGTTTCCGTTTCCGAGGCCGTTTCTCGCATTCCTGACAATGCGGTGGTAACCGTTTCGTCGTCCTCGGCATTGGGGTGCCCTGACCTTGTGCTGAAGGCACTTGGAGAGCGGTTTTGCGCGGAGGGGCATCCGCGCAACATTACAACGCTGCACCCTATCGCCGCCGGGGATATGTATGGCGTGAAGGGCATGGATTATCTGGCGCAGGATGGATTGCTAAACCGCGTTCTCGCCGGATCATACCCGTCGGGCCCTTCCAGCCTTGAGATGCCGGAAATCTGGAAAATGATCGTCGAGGATCGGGTCGCCGCATATAACGTGCCTTCGGGAATTCTGTTCGACATGCATCGCGAGGCCGCAGCGCATCGGCCCGGTGTTCTGACGCAGGTCGGGCTTGAGACTTTCGTGGATCCGGTGCGCCAGGGGTGCGCGATGAACGCGCGTGGCGCGGCTGCGCCTATCGTGAACCGGAGAGAGTTCGACGGTCAGACCTGGCTGCACTTTCCGAACATCAACCCGAACGTATGTGTTTTGCGCGCAACAACGGCGGATGAGTTCGGCAACCTGACCTATGAACACGAAGGTGCTTATCTGGGCGGGCTGGAGCAAGCGATCTGTGTACGCAACCACGGTGGGATCGTGATCGCACAGGTTCAACGTGTGACTGCCGCCGGAAGCTTGCGCCCCCATGACGTGCGCGTGCCGGGGCATCTGGTCGATCTGATCGTTGAAGACCCGAAGCAGATGCAAACGACGGAAACGTCGTACGACCCTGCGATCTCTGGCCAGATTATGCGCCCTTGGGACAGCTTTTCGCTGGCCGAGCATGGCGTCGAAAAGGTCATCGCCCGCCGCGCCGCGCAAGAGCTGCGCACAGGCATGAGCGCCAATCTGGGCTTTGGAATCAGCGCCATGGTCCCGCGTGTCTTGTTGGAAGAGGGGCATCCTCAGGCTGTGACATGGGCGATCGAGCAAGGGGCCGTTGGAGGCGTCCCATTGACCGGCTTTGCCTTTGGCTGCGCGTCCAATGCACATGCTTTCGTGCCGTCCCCACAGCAATTCATCTATTTCCAGGGCGGCGGCTTCGACATGTCGTTCCTTTCTTTCCTTGAGGTCGATGTCGAAGGCAATGTGAACGTCTCCAAACTTGGTAAGAAGCCCTATCTGACTGCAGGGTGCGGTGGCTTTGTCGATATTACCGCGCGCGCCAAGAAGATCGTGTTCTCGGGCTGGTTCGAAGCCGGCGCCAAGATTGATCTGGCGGATGACGGTATCCGTGTGAAGGCCCCCGGAAAATTCACCAAGATGGTGGATCAGGTCGAGCATGTCACATTCTCCGGCCGCCGTGCCCGGGAAACCGGTCAGGACGTGCTGTATGTAACCGAGCGCTGCGTTATTCGCCTGTCAGATCAAGGTCTGGTTGCGACGGAAATCATGCCCGGAATTGAGGCGCAACGCGACATTGTCGAAGCTTCGGGCGGTCGCGTCAAAGTCGCGGAGAACGCGGTTCAGATGTCCAAATCTCTGTTCGCAGTTGGCCCGATGGGGATGACGCTGTGAGCAAGCTTGGGTTTCATATCGAGGGTGCGACCGCTGTGCTGACATTGGACAACGTGTCCAAGCTCAATGCTCTGACGGTGGACATGCTGAATGCGCTGGAGGCTCGTCTGCAAGAGGTCGAGCGTGACGCATCCATTCGTGCGCTTGTTCTGACCGGTGCAGGGGAAAAAGCGTTCTGTTGCGGGGCCGATATTGGCGCATGGGGTGGTCTGAGTCCCGCCGAATTCGCGCGCCATTGGGTCCGTGACGGCCATCGGATCTTTGACCGTCTGGCACGGATCGGCAAACCGACGATTGCTGCGATCAATGGCCACGCCTTTGGCGGCGGGCTGGAGCTGGCCAGTTGTTGTGATCTGCGTCTGATGACCCCGCGCGCCACGCTGGCCTTGCCCGAAGCCAAGGTTGGAATCGTGCCGGGCTGGTCCGGGACGCAACGGTTGACCCGGCTGATCCCCGAGGCTGCGGTGAAGGAGATGGCACTCTTCGGGCGCCGTATTGGTGCCGACCGTGCGCTGGCTTTAGGCTATGCGACCGAGGTGATTGACGAGGTTCTGGCGCGCGCGCTTGAGATCACCGCCGATCTTAGCGACCTGTCGCCCCGCGCCACCGAAATCTCGAAAAACATGATCCACGCTGCGGTCGGTGAGGACAGCCATGCTGCGGTCGAAGCCCTCGGCAGTGCAGCAATTGCCGCCTCGGCGGACCGCGAAGAAGGCGTCGCGGCGTTCATGGAAAAACGAAACCCAACATTTTCGGGCCTTTGAAATTATGAAAGACATCGCAATCAACCCTGCCATCCCGTTCGAGCTGCCGCCTCTGTTTGAAGGCCGGCACCTCATCAATGGCATATGGCAGGACAGCGCCTCGGGTGAGACGTTCGAGCGCCGCTCTCCTTCGCACGGCCACATCGTCAGCCGTTCGGCCATGGGGGGAGAGGTTGAGACCCAGGCCGCGATCCAGGCGGCGCGCAAGGCGTTCGACAGCGGTGCCTGGAGCCGTGCTTCGGGCAAGGAACGCGCCTCCGTCTTGCTGAAAGTCGCCGATTTGATCGAGCAGAACGTTGACCGGATTGCCCTGATCGAAACACTGGAAAGCGGCAAGCCGATCAGTCAATCCAAGGGCGAAGTTGGCGGTGCCGCAGATCTGTGGCGCTATGCGGCCTCATTGGCACGCAGCACCCACGGCGACAGTCACAATACTCTTGGCATGGACATGATGGGTGTCGTGTTGAAAGAACCCATCGGTGTCGTGTCGATCATCACACCTTGGAACTTTCCGTTCTGGATCCTCAGCCAGAAACTGCCATTTGCACTGGCCGCAGGCTGTACTGTCGTCGTGAAGCCATCCGAGATGACGCCGTCGACGACCTTGATGCTCGGCGAGTTGCTGGTCGAAGCAGGATTGCCCGCCGGTGTCTGCAATATCGTGCTTGGTTATGGCGTTCCCGTCGGGAGCTTGATGTCCGGTCACAAGAGCGTGGATATGGTCAGCTTTACCGGCTCGACAGCCGTGGGCAAGACGATCAGCGCAGTTGCGTCTGGTACGCTCAAAAAGGTCGCGCTCGAGCTTGGGGGCAAAAACCCGCAGGTCATCTTTCCCGATGCCGATCTGGATGCAGCGGCGGATGCCGTTGTGTTTGGCATCTATTTCAATGTCGGCCAGTGCTGCAATTCAAGCAGTCGCATCATTGTGCACGAAGACATCGCCGACGATTTCCGAGGGCGTGTCGTTGCCTTGTCGCGCAAGGTCAAATTTGGCGATCCATTGGACCCGACGACGCAAGTCGGAGCTATCGTAACGCCCGAGCACAACTCAAAGATAGACGCTTATGTCAAACAAGCGAAAGCGTGCGGCGCGACTATAGACTTGGGTGGTAAGCCGCTAGAGGTCGATGGTCTGGGTGATCAGTTCTACCAGCCGACAGTGATTTCTGGCGTCTCGCCAGAAATGCCCATCGCCCGCGATGAGGTATTTGGACCGGTTCTGTCCGTTTTGACCTTCAAAACACTGGACGAAGCAATCGCGCTAACCAATGATAGCGCTTACGGTCTGTCGGCAGGGGTCTGGAGCCAAAACGTTCACACCTGCCTTGAGTTCGCCCGTCGTGCAGAAACGGGAACGGTCTGGACCAACACCTGGATGGACGGATTCCCGGAGGTCGCCTTCGGTGGGTTCAAACAATCCGGGCAGGGGCGGGAAATCGGACGTTACGGGTTCGAGGAATTCTTCGAAGTGAAATCAGTAGTCATGCGCATCGGCAACAGCCGAGCGCCATGGGTTCCGCAAGATTAAGACCGGGCACCGGATTGGTCCCGAATAAGAAGAACGCATTAAGGGAGGAAACAAGAATGCGTAAACTGCTGAAGACAAAATCGCTGTTTGTGGCCGGTCTGCTCTGCACGACCAGCCTTGCGCACGCGGAAGACGTGGAAGTTCTGCACTGGTGGACTTCAGGTGGCGAGGCCGCAGCGTTGAATGTTCTCAAGGAAGACCTGTCCGGGCAGGGAATCGGTTGGACCGATATGCCCGTTGCGGGTGGTGGAGGCGAACAGGCGATGACCGTTCTGAGGGCTCGTGTGACTGCCGGTAACGCGCCGACTGCTGTTCAGGCTTTGGGCTTCGACATTCTGGACTGGGCCAATCAGGGCGCGCTGGCTGATCTGAATGAGGTCGCAGCGAAAGAAGGATGGGATGATGTCGTCCCGGATGCTTTGAAGGCCTTTGCCAAGCATGACGGCAAATGGGTCTCGGCACCAGTCAATGTGCACTCGACCAACTGGGTCTGGGCGAACAAAGCGGTGCTGGACGCTAACGGTATTGCACAGCCCACCAACTGGGACGAATTCGTCGCGGCGGTTGAGGCGTTGAAAGCTGCCGGTGTCACACCGATCGCGCATGGTGGTCAGGCCTGGCAGGATGCGACCATCTTCGATGCTGTGGCGATGTCGACACTTGGGCCCGATGGCTACAAAGCAGCCTTCGTTGACCTGGACGAGGAAACACTTGGTGGCGACGCCATGAAGGAAGCGTTCGACCGTATGGCGTTCATTCGCGACAACGTGGATGAGAATTTCTCGGGCCGCGACTGGAACCTGGCGACAGCAATGGTCATCAACGGTGAAGCCGGTTTCCAGATGATGGGTGACTGGGCCAAAGGCGAATTCCTGAACGCGGGCAAAGTGCCGGGTGAGGACTTTTTGTGCTTCCGATTCCCGGGTACTCAGGATCAGGTCACATTCAATGCTGACCAGTTCATGATGTTCGATCAGGGCGGTTCGGTGTCGGCTGAACAGGCCGCGCTGGCCAGCGCGATCCTTTCACCATCCTTCCAGATTGCTTTCAACAAGGTGAAGGGCTCTGTCCCGGCTCGTACTGACGTGGATGGCAGTGATCTGGATGCTTGCGGCCAACAGGGCATGAAGGATCTGGCAGCAGCGGCTTCGTCGGGCAACTTGTTTGGTTCGATGGCGCACGGCCATGCCGCGCCGGCATCAGTGAAGAATGCGGTCTATGACGTCGTCACAGCCCATTTCAACGGCGAGTATGACAGCGAGACTGCTGTGGTTGAACTGGTCGACGCAGTTTCGATCGCCAAGTGATCTTATCGTGATCCTCCCGATGGGGCGGCGGGTTGGCCGCCCTGTCACCAAGCGGGCGCTAACGCTCCGACCTACAACTACCCGAACGAGGAGGGCGCGCCATGGCTGGTTCAGCCGACGCGGATTTCAAGACACGCCTTCAGAACTGGATTCCCAAGCTGGTCCTGTCCCCATCGATCGCGATGATGACGGTCTTTGTCTACGGTTTCATTCTGTTTTCGGTCTACCTGTCCTTTACTGACAGCCGCATTCTGCCGACCTTTGGTTGGGTCGGGTGGGAAAACTACGATAAGCTGTGGCGGCTCAGCCACTGGGAAACATCGCTGATCAATATGGGCATCTACGCCAGCCTGTATATCGTGATCTGCACCTGCCTCGGGCTGGGTTTGGCAATCTTCCTTGATCAGAAAATCCGCGGCGAGGGGCTGTTGCGCCCGATCTACCTGTATCCGATGGCGCTAAGTTTCATTGTCACGGGTACCGCCTGGAAATGGTTTCTTGACCCGGGTATAGGCCTTGAGAATGTGATGCACACCTGGGGTTGGACCAGCTTCGAGTTCGACTGGATCAAGAACCGGGATTACGCAATCTACACGGTTGTTCTGGCGGCCGTATGGCAGACCAGCGGTTTCGTGATGGCGATGTTTCTGGCCGGCCTGCGTGGGATCGACAATGAAATCCTTCGGGCCGCGCAGATGGATGGGGCCTCGAACTGGAACCTCTATCGCCGGATCATCATCCCGCAACTGCGCCCTGCATTCCTGTCAGCCTTCGTGATCCTCAGCCACCTGGCGATCAAGACCTTTGACCTTGTGATTGCGTTGACGGGAGGCGGACCGGGCCGTGCGACCGAACTGCCCGCGACCTTTATGTATTCCTACACCTTTACGCGGAACCAGATGGGGATCGGCGCGGCCTCGGCCACGATCATGCTGATGACCATCGCGGCGATCATGATCCCCTATCTTTATGCCGAATTGCGGGAGAAACGCTGATGTCCCAAGCAACTCAGGATACCGCAATCCGCACTGGCCGCGTCACGCGCACGTTGATCTATCTGGTGCTGCTGCTGTTCGGTCTGTTCTACCTGCTGCCGCTTTACGTCATGCTGGTAAACTCGGTGAAACCGCTAGAGGAGATCACCGGCGGTGGCATGATGAACCTGCCACAGGTGTTCACGATTGAGCCCTGGCTAAAGGCGTGGTCGTCGGCGCAGATCGGCGTCGATCCTACAGGGTTGAAACCCTACTTCTGGAATTCGATCAAGATGGTGGTTCCGGCGGTGATCGTCTCGACCATCCTCGGCGCGCTGAACGGCTATGTGCTGACCAAATGGCGCTTCAAGTATGACACCATTCTATTCGGGTTGATGCTGTTCGCCTGCTTCATCCCGTTCCAGATCGTGCTGATCCCGATGGCGCGGATGCTGGGTATCATCGGGCTGGCGGGCACGACTTGGGGTCTGGCACTGGTGCACGTGGTCTATGGGATTGGCTTCACCACGCTGTATTTCCGCAACTACTACGCCGTGTTCCCGACCGAGCTTATCCGGGCTGCCCAGATTGATGGGGCCGGGTTCTTCCAGATCTTCTGGCGCATCCTTCTGCCCAGTTCCGGGCCGATCGCAGTGGTGTCGATCATCTGGCAGTTCACCAACATCTGGAATGACTTCCTGTTCGGTGCATCCTTTGCCGATGCCAACAGCCAACCGATGACCGTTGCGCTGAACAACCTCGTGCAGTCTTCCACCGGTGTTAAGGAATACAACGTTCATTTTGCAGGCGCCATTCTGGCCGCCATGCCAACTCTGCTCGTCTACATCGTGGCCGGACGGTACTTCGTCCGCGGCCTGATGGCGGGTTCCGTGAAAGGATAAGGCCTCATGGGTTTTCTGGACATAGACAACGCGACCAAATCCTACGGAGCGGTCGAGGTTCTGCACAAAGTCGATATCTCGGTGCAGGAGGGTGAGTTCCTGGTGCTGGTCGGCCCGTCGGGCTGTGGCAAGTCGACCTTGCTGAACATGATCGCGGGGCTGGAAGAGATCACCAGCGGCGAAATCCGCATCAAAGATCAAGTTATGAACGGGGTGCACCCGTCGAACCGCAACATCGCCATGGTTTTCCAAAGCTATGCGCTTTACCCCAACATGACCGTGGGGCAGAACATCACATTCGGGCTTGAGATGCACGGGGTGCCCAAGCCTGAACGCGAAAAAGCGATGCAGGAAGTCTCAAAGCTGTTGCAGATTGAGCAATTGCTGGATCGTAAGCCCGGGCAGTTGTCGGGTGGTCAGCGTCAGCGGGTTGCAATGGGTCGCGCGCTGGTGCGAAACCCTGATGTCTTCCTGTTCGATGAGCCGCTCTCGAACCTTGATGCCAAGCTTCGGGTCGACATGCGAACCGAGATCAAGAAGCTGCATCAGAACCTCGGGACCACCATCGTCTACGTGACCCACGACCAGATCGAGGCGATGACGCTTTCAAGCCGCATCGCTGTGATGAACGGCGGCTACGTGCAGCAACTGGGCACGCCGCAGGAAATCTATGACACGCCCGCGAATATCTTCGTCGCGACGTTCATGGGCTCGCCCGCAATGAACGTGATGCCGGCCAAAGTATCAGTATTGAATGGTCGCCCTCATGCCGAGGTCGCCGTTCACGATGGATCTATGGCGCAACTTCAATTCAGTCAGGACAATCTGGCCGCTTGGGACGGTCGTGATATCCTGCTGGGCATCCGGCCTGAGACGATCACTGACATGGATGGTGCGGACAGAAAGTCGTCGAACATCGCGCAGATGACCAACCGTATCGTGGTGACGGAGCCTGCCGGATCGGACACCTTCGTCTCGATGCAATTGGGCGGCCGAGATGTGATCGCGCGTATGCGCTCGGATGCCGAGGTTGCACCGGGACAGGATTTCAACTTTGCGGTGAACATGGAAAAGGCAGTGGCCTTTGATCCGGAAAGCGAGATGCGGATCCTTCCATGAAAAGGGCTGACGTTATAATCATTGGGTCGGGTATCGGGGGGGCAACGCTGGCTGCGGCGTTGGCTCCGTCTGGCCGTCGTATTCTGATCCTTGAAAGGGGAGAGCGGTTGCAGCCCTCACCTCAGGATCGAGACCCAAGGGCGATCTTTGCCAATGGGCACTTCCGCCCCGATGAAACATGGCTGGATGGAGCAGGCAAGCCTTTCAACCCCGGAAACTACTACTGCGTTGGTGGCAATTCCAAGTTCTACGGCGCAGCTTTGATCCGCTATCGGAAAGAGGATTTTGCGCCGCGTCAGCACATGGGGGGTCATTCGCTCGGCTGGCCCATTTCCTACGAAGTGCTGGAGACGGATTACTCCACCGCAGAACAGCTTTACGACGCGCGTGGCACCACTAAAGAAGACCCCACCGAACCGCCGCACAGTAGGGGTTACCCGCACCCACCTGTGCCGGATGAGGTTGATATTGCAGACCTGAGAAACCGGCTAAGCCACGCAGGCCTGACGCCATCCTCAGTACCGTTGGGCGTGGATATCGATACCTGGTTGCAGGCCGGGCAAACGACTTGGGATGCGTTTCCCAATACATGCAGTGGCAAAATGGATGCCGAAACCTGTGCGATCGCCAAGGCAATGAAGCACGGGAATGTCGAACTGTTGACTGGTGCGCGTGTCCGAAAACTAACGGTTGGTGACGATGGTCGCGTTACGAGTGTCGAGGTTGACGGCCACGGTACCCTGCGCGCGCCGGTCATCGCGCTTGCAGCAGGCGCGGTTCAGTCCTCGGTCCTGTTGCTGCAGTCCGCGAATGACAATTGCCCAACCGGTCTTGCCAATCGGTCCGATCAAGTCGGGCGGAATTTTATGAACCACAATTGTTCGGCGGTGCTGGCCCTTCATCCGTTGCGTCGAAACAGAGCAGTCTATCAGAAAACGTTGATGTTTAACGATTATTACAACAGCGACGGGCAGGGTGGTTTGCCATTGGGCAATATTCAGATGCTGGGAAAGATCACCGGGCCGATCCTTTCGTCGCAATCTCACCTACCGGGGCCGATTGCAGCGCTAATCGCCGATCGCAGTTTTGATTTCTATGCCATGTCCGAGGACCTGCCGAACCCGGACAGCCGGGTTACGGTCGAAGGAGACCAGATCACACTGGACTGGAAACGCTCGAATTGGGCAGCGCACGAGGCCCTTGTCGCACGGTTAAAGGCGCATCTGAAACAGGCAGGGTTTCCTGTGATACTTTCTCGACCATTTGATCGGCGCACACCGTCGCATCAATGCGGCACGGCCCGGATGGGCAACGACCCGGACAGCAGTGTCGTCGACACGTTTTGCCGAAGCCACGACCACAAGAACCTATTCATTGTCGACGCTTCTGTCCTTCCGACGTCTGCTGCGGTTAACCCGGCCCTTACGATAGCCGCGCTGGCGCTCAGGGCGGGTCGTCACATTATTGAAACGGAGTTTTCCGTATGACCGGAACAGCATTGGTGACCGGAGGACAGCAGGGTATTGGCCTTGGGGTGGCCCGCGCTTTGATTGCGGCGGGGTACAGGGTCGCGGTGGCCTCTAGATCGGCACCTGAAAAACCGGCTGTGCAGGCGGCTTTGGCCGAGCTTGGCCCAAACGCGATTTATGTGCAGCACGACGTGTCTGACATTGATCACGTACCGGTGTTGCTGGACCAGATCGAAGCCGAGTTGGGGCCGATCACAGCCCTGATCAACAATGCTGGTGTCGGGGCACCGGTACGTGGCGACATGCTGGATCTGACGCCTGAAAACTGGGACTTCGTGCAAAATATCAACCTGCGCGGCGCGTTCTTTCTGGCGCAGGATGTGGCCCGGCGCATGTTGGAGCAGCCGCAAGCCACCTATCGTTCGATAACCTTTGTAACCTCAGTCAGTGCCACGATGGTGTCGATTGAACGGGCCGAGTACTGCGTGTCCAAAGCGGCCGCGGCGATGATGGCCCAGCTATTCGCGGTGCGCATGGCCCCCCATGGCATCGGCGTTTTTGAACTGCGACCGGGCATCATCGCGACTGAGATGACGGCGGGCGTGCGCGACAAGTACACCGACCGTATCGAAGGCGGTCTTGTTCCCGCAGCACGCTGGGGTAAGCCCGAGGACATCGGGGCCGTCGTTGTCCCGCTGGTTCAGGGGCAGATGCATTTTGCCAACGGCGCCGCCATCCCGGTGGACGGCGGTCTGTCGATCTCACGTCTTTAACGCAGGGCACATCAGAATGTCTGAAGGATTTGATTTCATTGTTGCCGGAGGCGGCTCGGCAGGTTCGGTTATCGCCGCGCGCCTTTCCGAAGAACCGTCGGCGAAAGTGCTGTTGTTAGAGGCCGGCTCAACCGACCGCCACCCGTTCTTTCACCTGCCCGCCGGGTTTGCAAAAATGACCAAGGGCATCGGCAGCTGGGGTTGGTCCACGGTTCCGCAAAAGCATATGCAGAACAAGGTTTTCACCTACACGCAGGCCAAGGTGATTGGCGGCGGGTCGGCAATTAACGCGCAGATCTACACACGAGGCGCGGCGCAGGACTACGATGACTGGCGACAGATGGGGTGCGAGGGGTGGAGCTATGCTGACGTGCTGCCCTATTTCAAAAAGTCCGAAGACAATGACACTTATGAAGACGAATTCCACGGCAAGGGCGGACCGCTGGGCGTGTCCATGCCCGCAGCACCTCTGCCAATCTGCGACGCCTATATTAAGGCCGCCGGGGAATTGGGGATTCCTGAAACACGCGATGTGAATGGCGCGAAACAGGATGGCGCGGGGTACTATCAGTTGACCCAGCGCAACGCGCGGCGCTCATCTACCGCGATGGCGTTTATTGCGCCCAACCGCAGCCGCCCGAACCTGACGGTGCGCACCGGCGCACAAGTCCGCCGCATCATTGTGGACAAGGGCAGGGCGACTGGAGTCGAGATGGTGAACGGGGACAAGATCTCCGCCGCGAAAGAAGTCATTCTTTCCTCGGGTGCCATCGGTTCACCGCGCTTGTTGCAACTATCGGGCATTGGGCCAGCGGATCATTTGGACAGTCTTGGTATCGACGCGGTTTATCATCAACCTCAGGTCGGCGCGAACCTGCAAGACCATTTGGACTTGTACTCGATCTGCGAAGTGACCGGCCCGCACACCTACGACCGTTACGCTAAGCTGCACCTTTCAGCCTTCGCAGGCCTGCAATATCTTTTCACCCGCAAGGGACCGGTCGCGTCCAGTCTGTTTGAAACGGGTGGGTTCTGGTACGCCGATCCGGATGCGCGCTCACCTGACCTTCAAATGCATCTGGGGCTTGGCACCGGAATCGAGGCAGGGGTCGAGGCGATGCCCAATGGTGGAGTTACCCTGAACGCCTGTTTCCTGCGCCCAAGGTCACGCGGAACCGTCCGGTTGCAAAGCTCAGACCCCGCGGTCATGCCGCTGATCGATCCCAACTATCTGGCGGATTCTTATGATCGCGAGATGTCCATTCGGGGTCTAAAGCTGGTGCAGAACATCCTCGCACAGGATGCGCTGAAGCCGTACATCTTGGCCGAACGCTTGCCGGGTCCGGATGTGAAGACCAAGCAGGAGTATTTCGACTTTATCTGCGTACATTCCAAAACCTCGCACCACTGCGCTGGAACCTGCCGAATGGGCAGTGATGCCGAAGCGGTGCTGGATCCGCGTCTGCGCTTCAACGGGATCGAAAGGCTGCGCGTCGCGGACGCGTCGATCATGCCGACGGTCAATTCATCGAATACCAACGCACCGACAATTATGATCGGCGAAAAGGCTGCTGACATGATCAAAAAAGATCAAGGCTTCTGAAAATGATCCGCCACATCGTACTGACCAAATTTCGCCCCGACGTGACCGAAAAGACCATCGGAGTCATCTACAAGGGCCTCGCAGCAGTATCTGAGGCCCTTCCCGGCGCCAGCGGGTTCACCGGGGGGCGCAGTAAAAGTCCCGAGCAGATCGAACGCGGATACATGCATGGGTTCGTAATCGATTTCGACGATTGGGCGGCGCTGGAGACGTATCAGAACAACGAAAAACACAAGGCGTTGGGCGCGCAACTTGTCGAGAACGCCGTAGGCGGTATCGACGGTATTCTGGTTCTGGATTTGGAGGTTTGAAACAATGAAACTGATTTTGCCAAATCCCGAAGGGAAGCTTGAACCCTATGCGCTGACTGGGACGCCATTGGTGCCGCGTGCGCCGCAAGTGCCTCTGACGCGGACGGCCTTTGCAGCAGCGCATGTGGTTTCAGACCCGCTGGCAGAACGTAGCCCTTGGGATGGACGCCCGGCCGTTGACTGGGACGCGACCTTGAGTTTTCGTCAGGGGCTTTGGGATCAGGGGTTGGGCCTGGCCGAGGCGATGGATACCGCGCAACGGGGTATGGGGGTCGATTGGGAGACCGCGTTGGAATTGATCCAACGCACGATGAAGGCTGCGCAGGCACACCCGTTGTCGCCTCGGGTGGCTTGTGGGGCAGGGACCGATCACTTGCCGCTGAGCGCGTTGAACACAGCGGGTGAAATCCTGTCAGCCTACGAGCATCAGGCCGAGGCGATTGAAGCCGTCGGAGGGCAATTGATCCTTATGGCGTCACGCGCCTTCCCAGCTATCGATGCGGGTCCGGACACCTACCATGATGTTTATCGCACGCTGATCGATGGGGCTGCGGTACCCATAATTCTCCATTGGTTGGGGGACATGTTCGATCCTGCGCTCAAGGGCTATTGGGGCAGTGCGGATGTTGATACGGCCAGTGATTTTGTGCTGTCCTTGATCAAGGAAAACCCTGCCAAAGTTGACGGAATCAAGATCTCTTTGCTGGACCAAGCGCACGAAGAAGCCTTCCGCGCTCGGCTGCCGGAAGGTGTACGCCTTTATACCGGGGACGATTTTAACTATGCGGACCTAATTGTCGGGGATGGAACACATTTTTCCCATGCTCTTCTTGGGATTTTCGCTGCTATCGCTCCAGCCGCCAGCCAAGCGCTTGAGGCGCTTGCGATGAATGACATGGATCGCTACAGTGCTCTGTTCGCGCCGACGGTGCCACTCAGCCGTGAGATTTTCCGCGCACCAACCCGGTTCTACAAGGCCGGTATTACGTACTTGGCGTGGCTGAACGGGTCGCAGTCCCATTTCATCATGCCGGGTGGCTTCCAATCCAGCCGCGACATCTGCCACTACGCGCAGGTCTTCAGGCTGGCGGATCAGGCCGGTTTGCTCTCGGACCCGGAACTGGCTAAAGCACGGATGACCACGCTTCTCAACCTGCATGGAGTTGAACAATAGCCTAAATGCGCAGACCCACGATCATAGATGTCGCCAACTCGGCGGGCGTTTCCAAGTCGACGGTCAGCCTTGTTTTGCAGGGCAGTCAGCAGGTGAAGCCAGAGACACGCAAGCTGGTTCATGCCGCCATGAAAGAGATTGGGTATGTCTACAACCGGTCGGCGGCAAATCTGCGATCCACGGGAACGGCGCTCATAGGCTTGGTTATCAACGACCTGAACAACCCATTTTTTACTGAGTTTGCGACTTCCTTGCAGATGGCACTGGGGTCCCGAGGCTATGCGGTTGTTGTGGCTAATACAAACGAAGACCCCGAGCTTCAGGATCAGGTGGTGGGCGCGATGCTGGAGCATGGGGTTTCCGCCTTGATCCTATCGCCTGCTTATGGCGATGTCTCAAACACCCTGTCCGCGGTCGAGCGAGCTGGCATCCCTTTGATGCAAGTCTTGCGACAGGTTGAAAGCGAAACGGGCAGATTTCCCTTTATCGCCCCTGACTACGCAGAAGGAGGACGCGCGGCAACGCAGTACCTGATCGAAACGGGCGCGCGGAACATCGCCTTCATCGGTGGTCTGGATGGCGCCGAAGTCACTCAGGAAAGACTGTCCGGCTATATCAGAGCAATGAAAGACAACCACTTGCAGCCTGTTGTTAAAACAGGGGAATCCAGCCGATCATTTGGACATAAGGCAACAGTCAGCCTCTTCAAGGAGCAACCGGCGTGCGATGCCGCAGTTTGTTTCAATGATCTTGTTGCTTTTGGGATGATTAATGCCTGCCATGAAGCTCAGGTAAAGATTGGCACGGAGTTTCAGATTGTCGGTTTCGACGACATCAAGGAAGCATCAGAATGCTGGCCAGCTTTGTCTACAGTACGTTGCGGCGTATCCGAGTTTGGAGAAAAAGTCGCGGACACTGTTTTGCTGTGGCTGCAGGATGGAGTCGCGCCAGCGCGGCACACACGCACTTCAACGCGCTTGGTTTTGCGGCAAACCACGAAAGACACAGTATAGCATAAGGTTATACCGGCCCTTGTCGAGAAGCTCCTAGCGTCTTGTCAGAATAACTTGGGTTGAGGCGGGCAGGGTGCTTTCGTAGCTTTCGCGCATGATTAAACAGTCGCCATTCAATTACTTCAAGACGAGCCCAGAGGTCATTCGTTTGGCTGTAATGCTATACGTTCGGTTCTCATTGCCGCTTCAAAACGTGAAAGATCTAGTGCGTGTACAGGGAATTGAGGTAAGCCACGAAACCGTCCGATTTTAGTGGAACAAGTTCGGCCCGATGTTTGCCTCCGAGACCAGGCAAGAGCGAGCCCAGCAACTGCTCGCATTCTCGAAACCGAAGCAGCACATGGATGAGGTTTTTTTGAAGGTGAATGGCAAGAGACACAACCTTTGGCGGGCCGTTTATCACGAAGGCAAGGTGCTGAAAGCCGCTGTCACCAAACGCCGAAACAAAGCTGCAGCATTGAAAGTCCTCAAGAAGTTATTGAAGCGCCATAGTTGTGTCGATGAGATCGTGACCGACTGTTTTGCACCCTGTAAGGCCGCGCTCAGAAAATTGGGTGCTCTCAAAAACAAAGGACGGCAGGTGGCCCAACAACTGCGTCGAGAAATCACTTCTCCCGTTTCAACGACGCGAACGCGCCATGCAACGTTTCAGGCGCATGCGAAGCTTACAGAAATGCGCCTCCGTCCACTCCTGCATCTATAACCACTTCAACCCGGAAAAATCGCTAGCCAGCCGTGACACCTTCATGCTGACGCGCGCCGCCGCTCTGGCCGAGTGGCGCGAAATTGGCGCGAGATAAAAGACAGTGTCACCGGCTTATCAGAGACACGTTCGAATTCGTCTGACAGCTCCGCCACCAGAACAGGTTATAACTCGGAACTGCTCTGCGAATCCTTCTTATTGTTTTGTTTGCTCTGGGGGTGGGGTCTTTCTTAGCCTCTATCGATGATTTGGAAGTCACCATTCATGTGCCTCAACGCCGGTCCCAAGATCGTTCGGCTTCGCGTCATATCAAACGGCCCTCTGAGTACTCGGTGCGCAGGAAAAGCAAAAAGAAGGATCCCTTCGACCAAAACGTGAAGCAGAGTCTGGTCAGCGCATGACAAATGGGTCCGACATTGGCTGGTCTGACGTATTCAGCCAGACAGTTTTGGTCCGGGTATAGTCGTGAATAGCCTCGACGCCCGCCTCCCTGCCATAACCGGATTGATTATAGCCACCGAAGGGCGCGATTGGGGATACGGCGCGGTAGGTGTTGATCCAGCAGATTCCCGATTTCAATCGCGATGACACACGATGGGCACGGGCGACATTTTCGGTGAAAACGCCGGACCCAAGCCCAAACTGCGAGTCGTTGGCCAATGCGATGGCTTCATCTTCCGTTTCGAAAGGCAAAAGGGACATCACAGGACCGAACATTTCGACCTTCAGGGTCTCTGTCTCGGCGCTTGTGCATTCAACCAGCGTCGGGGCCATGTAGTTTCCTGGCCGGTCCAGTGGCGTACCACCAAAACGGATGCGCGCGCCTTGTTCTGTGGCCTTTGCCAAAGTCGCCTGAATTCTGGCAATCTGGGCGTCGGTACAAAGCGGGCCGATATGGGTGGCTTGTTCCAAAGGATCCCCGATAACGACGCCCTTCATCTTCTCTTCGATCTTTTCGGCCAGGGTATCCAGCACCGGACGATGTATCAGCCCGCGTGACCCAGCCACGCAGCTTTGGCCTGAGGCACCAAAGTTTCCTGCAATCAGGCCGTTTGCAGCGCCATCCAGGTTGGCATCATCAAAAACTATGATCGGAGACTTGCCGCCCAATTCCAACGTGGTTACCGCAAAGTTTTCAGCCGAGTTGCGCACCACGTGGCGTGCTGTCTGCGGTCCGCCAGTGAACGCGATCCGGTCGACCTCGGGATGCCGGGTGAGGGGAATCGAACAATTCTCGGCATCGCCTGTTATGACGGAAACAACACCGGGCGGAAAACCCGCGTCATCGATCAGCCGCGCAAACTCCAGCATCGGAGCGGGTGCAATTTCTGATGCTTTCAGAACGACCGAACACCCTGCCGCAAGAGCCGGTCCAAGCTTGGTTGCGGTAAGGAACATCTGTGCATTCCAGGGCACGATCGCGACCACTACGCCAATGGGTTCGCGCCTGGTAAAGACATGCATATCCGGTTTGTCGATCGGCAGGACCGCACCTTCGATCTTGTCTGCGAGCCCTGCATAGTATCGATAATAATCACCGACATAGGCTGTCTGGCTTGCGGTTTCGGCCAGTAGCTTTCCGCTGTCCTTTGTCTCGAGCTCGCCCAGGAGTTTGGCGTTCTGTTCGATCAGGTCCGCAAGCCTGTACAGGAGTTTGCCGCGTGCGGTTTGCGTCATGTCGCGCCACGTCGGGTCATCAAGGGACCGGCGCGCCGCAGAAACGGCGCGGCCCACGTCATCTTCAGAAGCGCAGGCGAAACTGGACCATTCCTCACCCGTCGCGGGGTTTTGCGAACTCATCACCTGTCCGCGCGATCCTTCGGTCCATTCGCCGTCAATATAGAGTTGAAAGTGTGGTTTCTGGTTCATGATCGAGCCTCACTGAAACTTTGGCATTACGTCGTCGATGAAACGCGCCAGCGACGCGCGCTTGCGCTCGAAGCTCATGCCGCTGTCGATCCAGTACGAATACTCATCATAGCCAAGGTCTTCGTAGCGTTTCAGACGGTCCGTGACCCCATCCGCAGTACCGACGGTCAGATCACGAGCCAGGTTTTCCGGGGCCATCATAGCATTGGCCGCCATCTCTTCGTCCGTCAATTCCTGGATCAAGCCCTGTTGGACTGGCCGCTTGTTTTGGAACCAGGCCCCGAAGTAATTGTAGAAGCGGGATAAATCCTTTGCGGCCTGACCCAGGTCAGCATCATCGCGGCCAACATAGGTGTGGTGCAACAGCATGATTTTGGGGCGCGGGCCTTCGTAATTTGTGCAGGCGTCTTCAAAGCGACCCATCAGCGTTTCTATTTCCTCCATGCCCTGCCACAGCGGCGTAACCTGGATGTTAAAGCCGTTCTGTACGCCGAACTCATGGCTGTTTGGATCCCGCGCCGCGATCCAGATGGGCGGCCCGCCGGGTTGTACGGGCTTGGGGGCCGAGGTGGTGGCCGGGAATTGAAAGAACACTCCGTCATGCGCACAGTCACCGTCCCAAAGCTTGGGCAGGAGGGGGGCGATTTCGCGCATACGCTGGCCGGCTTCCCACGCATCCATGCCGGGCATCATCCGTTCATACTCG
This sequence comes from Ruegeria sp. D4, assembly GCF_056534475.1. Taxonomy (NCBI): domain Bacteria; kingdom Pseudomonadati; phylum Pseudomonadota; class Alphaproteobacteria; order Rhodobacterales; family Roseobacteraceae; genus Ruegeria; species Ruegeria sp. D4. The sequence continues at coordinate 177,620 of NZ_JBQFPJ010000005.1, read as the reverse complement.
TAGGAATAGGCACCGCGCGCGATGCCCAGCTCAATTCGACCGCCCGTCATAAGGTCGGCCGCTGCCGCTTCGCCGGCCAGCTTGATCGGATGCCAGAATGGCGCAATCACTGTACCGGTGCCAAGCCGCACGTTTTTGGTGTGATGTGCAATATCCACCAGTGACATCAGCGGGTTGGGCGCGATGGTGAAGTCCATGCCATGGTGCTCGCCAGTCCAGACAGCGCGCATTCCGGCCTCATCGGCCATCTTGCACAGCTCAATGAATTCTTCATACAGCTTCTCATGGGGCTGATCGGGGCTCAGCCGCTCCATGTGTGCAAATAGAGAAAACTCCATCATTCAGGTCCTTTCCGAGAGGCTGTGCGTGTCGCCCTGCTGCGCGTTGCCCAGATAAAGTGAGAAGTCGCGGGTTCGGCTTTCCAGTGCATAACGAGACATCATGGTGGCGATTGGAGGCGTCGCGTAAGAAAGGGTCGCCAAATCCTTGATTGCGACCGCCTCGAGATTGCCGTGCCGTGGAAGTTCCGCCGCATTGGCAAGTATGTAGACATGGTGCGTCGTGGCATCGTCATAGACCGAGTAGGCAACGCCCAGACGCGCGTCTATTCCACGAGCGTGCAGGTCTTGCCGAAGGCCGTTTCGCAATTGGCTCCGGTCTGAAAGCGTGACCTGGGGCGGTCTGAAACCAGCATCGTTTTTCTCCAGCAACATATGCCCTTCATGTTCGATGATTGCGCCGCAGACGACCTTTCGCCCTGTGGGTTCAAGCGCACCGCGTTCCAGACCGAGACTGAAATACCGTCCGTTCGCAAAGCCAAGCGCTGGGGTTTCGTTGTGGGAATACGCCTCGACCTGCCCGATCAAAACGCAATGGTCGCCTGCCTCGACCACCTGATGGGTCCGGCAGGAGAACGTCGCGACCGCGCCGTCGATCAGTGGAATGCCGCGCGCGTCGAGGGTGTGGCCAGCTTTGGCAAATCGATCACCTTTGAACCCGGCGAATGTGTTGGACACTTCTTCCTGCCCTTCGGCCAGAATATTCACCGCAAAATAGTTGCATGCTGAGAACTCGTCGTATGAAGACAGGCTTTTGCCGGGGCAGACCAAGATTAGCGGCGGGCCAAGCGAAACCGATGTGAAGGAATTTGCCGTGAAGCCCACGGCAGCGCCAGAGGCATTTCGTGTGGTAACGACTGTCACGCCGGTCATGAAGCTGCCAAAAGCGCGCCGGAGGTCACTGGGGTCGAGTTTGGTCATGGTTGCACCTCGCTCAGAAAGCTGGAAATGGCGGCGTTGACCTGAATTGCATGTGTCATCGGCATCATATGTGCCGCACCGTCAATGACCTGCGCCCGCCCGTTCGGTGTGGCATCTGCCATGTTTCGGGACATGTCGGGGGTGGAGTTCGGCTCCAGACTGCCGGTCAGAAAAAGCGCTGGGCAGGCAAGTTTCACCAACTCGTCGCGCCGCGGACTTTGGCTTTGGGCAAAAACCGTATAGGCCAACTTGTAGGCTGCTGGATCCATGGCCATCAGCCATTCACGACAGGCATCGCGTTCAGGTGAGGCGGCATCGCCGAACCACCGGCGCAACGTGCCCGTCGGATCGGCCTGTGTTTCGCCGTCCAGTTCCGAGGCCCGATCCTGTACCGCCTGCGCTGCTTTTGCACTGCGTTCAAAAATGGCATTCAATGCCACGACGCCACGGACCTGATCCGGTGCTTTGGCGGCAAGTTCCAGCGCGATCATGGCGCCCATCGAGTGGCCGACCAAAACGACCGGCCCATTCAGACAACCCAGAACACTCAATGCCGCATGGATGTAGTCCGACAGCTCGCCGCCTGAATCACCAAGCGGGCTTTCTCCGTGACCGGGCATGTCCGGAGCGGTCAGGCGGCTCGCAGAGGCAAGTGCGTCCAACTGAGCGCCCCAGGCTTCAGCCCGCAAGCCAACGCCATGCAGCAACAGAACGTCCGGTCCTGAGCCAGCTTGAATTGCGGCCAACCCGCCGATCTCAGACCGCGGCCGGGTTGTCCACGTCATGGCCCAAGTCCTTAAGGTCCTGATAACGGTCGCCGATGCGGTGATGCGGTCTGCCCGAGGTTGCCGCGCCCAGTACAACGACAATCTCGTCGTCGCGTGGCGCGTCCGGGATCGAGAATTGAATGGTCAGGTAGTGAGAACGCCGACCGGCATCGTTCTTGTCCATCAATGGCACCATGATCGGCGCATTCGCCGGGCCACGTGTGTTTGTAAACGCCAGATAGGATTTAGCGGCAACCGCCTGCCGGTAATGATTGCCGAACCGCAGAGTATGAATAAGGCCCGAAGCATTCTCGACCTCGCCATTCAGCCCGACGACGGCTGCCTTGCCATAAGCTTCGATTGCGTCACCACTCCCGGCCAATGCAATCATGCGGTCTGTCATCATCTTGCCAAGAACGGGGCCATAGGCCTGAATTTCAGGTTTAAGGTCTTCGACGTACCGACCGGCCCATGGATTGGTGACTATTGCGGCCACGGCAAACATGCGCCACGGGGTTTCCACGGGGCGAAACCCTTCGACAAGAACCTCCTCGTCGTAGGTTACAATCTTGCGTATCTCTGGCTGCATCTTAACCCTCCTGTCGCGCTGGCAGAGGTTAGAAATGGCCGTGGATTTTGACAAATGATTGAATTATGTGCTTTTACATTAAAAAGACTAATGGCCAGCTTGACCAATGGGGAAATCACTTCCGCCTCTGACCTGGTTCCGATCCTTTGAGGCTGCGGCTCGCACCCTGAGCTTTACGGCGGCGGCGGAAGAAATCGGGCTGACGCAATCGGCAGTTAGTCAGCAGGTAAAATCTCTTGAGATGCGATTGGGGACCGCACTTTTTGTCCGGCATCCGCGCAGTCTGGCCCTGACAGATGCCGGGCGAAAACTGTTGCCCGAAGTTGGCAGCGCGCTTGAAGTCCTGGCCGCTGCCGCCGGAAGGGCCGATGCCAGCGCACCAGGCGATGTTTTGACGGTGGCGACATCTGTCAGCATCGCACAATGGGTCATCGCCCCGCATCTTTCGGACTTCGCCACGCGCCATCCCGACATTAGCGTGCGGCTGTTAAGTGCAATCTGGCCTGACGATTTTCACGCGTCCCAGGCTGACGTTCAGGTCCGGTTTGGGTCAGAAAAACAAGTGGGGCAGGGGTCCGAGCGCTTAAGGCCGGACGGCCTGGTTGCATTCAAGGCGCCGACACTTGCCGGAGACCCGTTTGACCTTCCCCTGATTGAGGCAGTCGGTACGTCAAGCGGTTGGAATACATGGTTCGAAAAGCAGGACGTGCGGCGTCAGCCAACCGTTTTTGTCGATACATTCGGCATGGCGCTTCAACTGGCCGTTCATGGCAGCGGGGTCGCTCTGGTCAGCGAATTGCTGGCGAAACACGCGATTGCGTCCGGTTTGGTCGAACGCGCGCATAGCTGCTCTGTCGAATGCAACGAAGGATATTACCTTTCCGCCGATACCTCCAATCCCGCAGCCGTGTTGTTTCATGACTGGTTGCTTGAACAGATTAGCGATTGATCAGGCATCGACACTTAATAGTCCGTGCCGTTCTTAGGGTTTCACGAACATTTTTCGTGGTCGTTGGCACAAACACTCGGCTGGTCCGCTTTCCCCGATCAGGATCGACTCGGTAATCGCAAGACCCCAATCATCCATCCAAAGTCCCGGCATAAAATGAAACGTCATGCCAGCTTCGAGGATCGTATTGTCTTCGTCCCGCAGCGAAATCGTGCGTTCGCCCCAATCCGGAGGATAGCTGAGGCCGATGGGATAGCCGCAGCGAGCACCGCGTTCGATACCGGCGCGTTCGAGCGGTGCCGCCAGCGCCTTGGCGATGTCACTCGCGCGATTGCCGGGTCTTGCGGCCTCCAGACCCGCCTCCAGTCCTTCAACCAAAGCTTCCTCGGCTCTTTTGAGGTGATCAGGTGGCTGACCCAGAAATACCGATCGACAGAAAGGCGCGTGATAGCGGCGATAGCACCCTGAAAGCTCAAAGAACGTGCATTCACCCGACTTGAAAACATCACCATTCCAGGTCAGATGCGGCGCGGCGGCGTCAGATCCCGACGGCAGAAGTGGCACGATGGCGGCGTAGTCCCCCCAATCATCACCGACGCCGGTAATCGCATCATGATATATCTGCGCGACCAGTTCATTCTTGCGCAACCCGGGTTCAACGCGTTCAAGGACGCCGTCAGTAACAAACTCCGATATTCGGGCCGCCTTGCGCATCAGGGTGATTTCTTCGTCGGATTTCACGGCTCGTTGCCAGTTTACCAAAGCCGTTGCATCAATCACTGTTGCCTCAGGCAATTCGGACGTCAGCGCAATATGGGCTTTGGCCGAATAGTAGTAGTTGTCCAGTTCCACCCCAATTCGGCTAGCGCCATGCCCGCATTTGACAATCAGCTGCGCCAAATCCTGCATCGGATGCCGTGTGGTCGATTGCACGAAATGATCCGCGTATCCGAAAACCCGATCGTCCCCCATCCACACTGTGCGTAGCGCACCGTTTGTGTCCTGACGGCGTCCCCACCAGATCGGGTCCGCATCAAGAAAGATCAGGGCGCCCTGGTGAACGTAAAAAGACCAACCCTCGTACCCGGTGAGCCACCCGATGTTCGAGGGATCTTCGACAAACAGGCAGTCTATTCCTTTTGCGACCATCGCCTCTCGGGTCTTGGCAAGACGGCGATCATACTCGGCCTGACTGAAGGCTGGATCGGAATGGGTCATGGGCGTCTCCAGTTAGCAACAGACTTTGGTTGACAGAACCCTACCGATCGGCTCACGTCAACGAACCAAAATTGGGGGGGGCATGAAGACCGATATCAATCCACACCGATTGGACCGAAGAACTGCGCCAACTGTGCCGTATCGTTCCAACGTTTCGGCCTGCACGTGGGACACCAGCGCTGTGGTCGCCGAATGAGGGGGTTCGAGCCAACGGAATTCGCGAATCGTACCAAACGCGCGCAGGCGTTGATGGATGACGCAGGTTTGTCCGCGCTGTTGCTTACCACGGAAACCGACGTGCGGTACTTTACCGGATACCTGACCAGGTTCTGGGAAAGCCCGACCCGCCCCTGGTTCCTGATCTTGCCTGCGGCCGGTAAACCTGTCGCTGTTATTCCCTCCATCGGTGCTTCGCTGATGGGGCAGACTTGGATTGATGATATCCGAACGTGGAGTTCACCCGACCTGCAGGACGACGGCGTCTCGCTTCTGGCCGATGCCCTGAGGGAGTTGACGCCAGCCGACGGTCGTATCGGAATGCCCGATGGTCACGAGACCCACGCGCGTATGCCCATGTCGGATATTGAACGTCTGCGTATCAGTCTTGGCTCGCGCCGTGTCACAGGAGACCACGGTATTTTGCGCCAACTGCGCACGGTCAAATCCGAGGCAGAGATCACCAAAATCGAAACCGCATGCGGCATAGCCGGTCGGGCATTCGCCCGAGTTCCCGAGATTGCCCGGGTCGGCGTGCCTTTGGATGAGGTTTTTCGTCGTTTCCAGATACTCTGTCTGGAGGAAGGTGCCGACTGGGTGCCGTATCTCGCGGGTGGGGCAGAGCAGGGCGGTTACTCTGACGTGATTTCGCCTGCCTCTTCGTCGCCTTTGGCGATTGGCGATGTACTGATGCTTGACACCGGCCTGGTCTGGGATGGGTATTTCAGCGATTTCGACCGCAACTGGTCTGTGGGTCCTGCAAATCCCGACGTGAAATCTGCTTACGCTAGGCTGATTGAAGCGTCCGGCGCTGCGTTCGAAATCGCGCGGCCCGGCGCGACCGCGGCGGACTTGTTTCATGCCATGAATACGGTGCTGACCAAGGACTCTGAAGGCACGGATGCAGGGCGATTGGGACACGGATTGGGAATGTCGCTGACCGAATGGCCGTCTCTTATCCCGACGGACCAAACCGTCCTTGAACCTGGTATGGTGCTGACGTTGGAGCCGGGTATTGCGGTTGGTGACAAGATATTGGTTCACGAAGAAAACATCGTTGTAACAGCCGACGCCCCGCGGTTTATCAGCCCGCGCATCGGGCCGGAGATGATCGAGCTATGACCCACGTTCCCTACACGCTTGACGAAGACGACCCGCAGGCTTCGCCGCTTGGGTTGATTGTTCTGCAAGTCGACGAAACGATTGAGCCGGAATTCAGTGCGTATTTCTCAGACCGGAAGAACCCGCTTTACATAACGCGAATACCCAGTGGAATCGAGGTAACAACCGAGAGCCTTGCGGAAATGGAGAAAGCCCTGCCGGCGGCGGCGGGGTTGTTGCCAGGCGCGCGGCCTTTTCGGGTGGTTGGATATGGCTGCACGTCGGCCAGTTCGGTCATTGGATCAGAGCGTGTGGCAGAGCTTGTAAAGCAGGCGTGCAATACAGATGAAGTGACAAATCCATTGCGTGCCGCTACGGCCTGCGCTGCGCACCTAGGTGTTTCGAAATTCGCGCTGCTTTCTCCTTACATCGAGGAGGTCAACGCACCGCTGCGAAACGCGTTCTCGGAAAACGGAATAACCATGGATGTATTTGGAACCTTCGGGCAGGCCGAAGAGGCAAAGGTTGCGCGGATTTCGGTCCAATCCGTGGTTGAAGCCGCAACTGAACTGGGATCTGATCCGTCGGTTGAAGCCGTCTTCCTTAGCTGCACGAACCTTCGCACCCTTGATGCTATCCCCGAGATTCGTGAGCAGATCGGCAAGCCGGTTCTTTCGAGTAATCAAAGCCTTGCATGGCATATGCGTCGCCTCAACGGTGTTCACTGAGCGGTAAAGTTAAATTCAAAATGCGGAAATGCGCTATATATTGTTGCCAAGTGCCTACTGCATGGTCTTAACTGCTGCTTACAGATCAATGAAATCCGATACTCTCGGATAATCATTTGACGAAACAGGGGGTCTTGTGACCGGTACATTAAACGACGCCGCGTTTGTCGAATTCCAACGCGTTCAGAAGTCTTATGATGGCGAGAACCTCGTCGTTAAAGATCTAAATCTTGCGATGCCCAAGGGTGAGTTTCTGACAATGCTCGGGCCGTCAGGTTCGGGTAAGACGACATGTCTTATGATGCTCGCAGGGTTTGAAACCGCCACCCACGGTGAAATCCTGCTTGATGGCAAGCCCATCAACAATATTCCACCGCACAAGCGCGGAATCGGTATGGTTTTCCAGAACTATGCTCTGTTTCCGCACATGACAGTGGCCGAAAACCTTTCGTTCCCGTTGGAGGTCCGCAAGCTGGGCAAGTCCGAGCGGGAGGAAAAGGTTCAGCGCGCTTTGGATATGGTTCAGATGGGCCAATTTGGAGGTCGACGTCCGGCTCAGTTGTCCGGTGGCCAACAACAGCGGATCGCCTTGGCGCGCGCCCTGGTTTTCGAACCCGAACTGGTTTTGATGGACGAACCCCTGGGCGCATTGGACAAACAGCTGCGCGAGCATATGCAGTTCGAAATCACGCGCCTTGCGCATGAACTGGGAATCACCACGGTCTACGTTACTCACGACCAGACCGAGGCCCTGACCATGTCAGATCGTGTTGCCGTGTTTGACGATGGCCGCATTCAGCAGCTTGCGCCGCCTGATCAGCTGTACGAAGAACCGGAAAACAGCTTTGTTGCGCAATTCATCGGGGAAAACAACACCTTGGAAGGTGTCGTTAAATCGATTGGTGGTGGCACATGTGTTGTCCAACTGGATGATGGCTCTGAAATCGACGCGGTTCCGATCAATGTTCACAAACCGGGTGAACGGACCAAGGTGTCGATCCGGCCTGAGCGGGTAGAATTCAACAAGAATCGCCTGCACGCGGATGCGCATACTCTGAAGGCAACCGTCGAAGAGTTCATTTATATGGGCGACGTTTTCCGGTTCCGGATGTCCGTCGCAGGGAACGATGACTTCATAGTCAAAACCCGGAACGCACCAGACGCAATCCGCCTGTCCCCGGGGCAGGAGATCGAGATTGGTTGGCTGGCTCAGGATTGTCGTGCGCTCGACGCATAGACCAAGTCGCGCGGAACAAGCGCGACCTCACTGAGGGACTGGCTGGTGAATACCCGTGCATCAGCCGACCACACACATAAACGGGAAGAACTGGGAGTTATACATGAAAACAACCAAAACATTGTTGACAGCAGCGGCACTCGGGGTGATTGCTGGCGGTGCCTTCGCACAGGAAATGACCATCGTTTCCTGGGGCGGGGCCTATTCCAAGTCGCAGCTGAAGGCCTATCACGAGCCCTATTCCGAGAAGACCGGGGTGACCATCCTGAACGATGACAGCTCGAACGAAGCTGTGGCCAAGCTGCGTGCGATGAACGAAGCGGGCAACATCACCTGGGATGTGGTTGACGTTGTCGCTGCGGATGCAATTCGTCTGTGCGATGAAGGGCTTGCGCTTGAAATCGACTTTGACACCCAACTCGCTCCGGCGCCCGATGGAACACCGGCCTCCGAGGATTTCGGCGACCTGCTGGTCAGCGACTGCTTTATCCCGCAGATCGTCTACTCCACCACCTTCGGTTACCGCACCGATCTGGTGGGCGATACTCCACCGACCGACATCTGCGCCGTGTTCGATCTGGAAACCTATCCCGGCAAGCGTTCGCTGGAAAAACGCCCGATCAACAATATGGAATGGGCGCTGCTTTGTGATGGCGTGGCCAAAGATGACGTCTATGACGTCTTGGCCACTGCCGATGGTCAGGACCAGGCGCTGGCCAAGCTGGACACCATTAAAGACAGCGTTGTCTGGTGGTCCGCCGGTGCGGACACACCGCAGTTGCTGGCCGATGGCGAGGTTGTGATGGGTTCGACCTATAACGGTCGTTTGTTCAGCGTGATCGAAGAGCAGAAGCAGCCCGTCGCCATGCTTTGGGACGCGCAGGTGTTCGATCTGGACGGCTGGATCATCCCGGCCGGCCTGAGCGAAGAGCGTCAGCAGCGTGCGCTGGACTACATTATGTTCGCGACCGATACGCAGCGTCTGGCGGATCAGGCCAAGTACATCTCGTACGGCCCGGCACGCGCTTCGTCGGCTCCGTTGGTTGGTCAGCACGCCGATCTGGGTATCGACATGGCACCGCACATGCCGACCGATCCGGAGAACGCCAAGAACACGTTCCTTTACAACTACGAGTTCTGGGCTGACTACCGCGACGATATCGACGCCAAATTCCAGGCGTGGCTGGCGCAATAAGCAGCCGTTGAATTGGTGACACTGTCAGGGGCGGATTCCTGCCCCTGACCCAGAAAAAGCCAAGGGACAACAATGACTGACGCAACCCAAAACGCGGGCCCCATGCTGGCCGCTGATGGAACACCGCTTAAGCAGTCGCTGGCGCGTTCGCTACGACGGCAAAAGCTCCGGGCGTTGATGTTGGTTGCGCCGCTTCTTCTGTTTGTCCTGTTTTCATTCCTTGTTCCCATTGCATCGATGCTGTTCCGGTCGGTTGAAAACAGCATCGTGTCCGACACTCTTCCATTGACTGTTGAGGCCCTGAACAACTGGGACGAACAATCAGGAGAGTTGCCGGGCGAGGATGTGTATGACGCATTCGTGCGCGACATGATTGTTGCGATTGACAACAAAGAGCACACAAAGCTCGGCACGCGTTTGAACTATGAAGAGACTGGTATGTCCTCGATGTTCCGCAAATCCGGGCGTCAGATCAAAAAACTGGATCCTGAAACGGACGGGCCGTTCAAGGAGAAGTTGATCGAGATCCACGACGGCTGGGGGGATCCACAAACCTGGCGGGTGATGAAAACCCATTCACCGACGATCACCAACGGTTACTTCCTGAATGCCGTCGATATGCGCAGAACGCCGGAAGGGGCGCAGGCCCAACCGGAAGACAAGCAGATCCTCATCAAGCTTTTCGGACGCACGCTGTTCATGTCGCTCGTCATTACGGGTGCCTGTATCTTGCTTGCGTACCCTGTCAGCTATCTATTGGCGACGCTTCCGATGCGGGTGTCGAACCTGTTGATGATCCTGGTGCTGCTGCCATTCTGGACATCCCTTCTGGTTCGGACATCGGCCTGGAAAGTCATGTTGCAACAACAGGGGGTCATAAACGATACACTTGTTTGGTTGGGGCTGGTAGCGGACGACTCTCGACTGATCATCATCAACAACCAGATCGGCACAATCGTCGCGATGACGCATATCTTGCTGCCGTTTATGATCCTGCCAATGTATTCAGTGATGCAGACCATTCCGGCCACTTACACGCGCGCGGCCAAATCCATGGGTGCGACGAACTGGACGACTTTCTGGCGTATCTACTTCCCGCAATCCATTCCGGGGATCGGCGCCGGGTCGATCCTCGTGTTCATTCTGGCGATCGGTTACTACATTACGCCCGAGATCGTGGGCGGAACCAAAGGCGTCTTTATTTCGAACCGGATCGCCTATCACATCTCGTCCTCATTGAACTGGGGGCTTGCCGCGGCCTTGGGTACGATCCTTCTGGGGGTCGTGCTGCTGCTCTACTGGGTCTACGACAAGATCGTGGGCATCGATAACGTGAAGTTGGGATAATCAAGATGGCTGCACTGACACCGATATCCCGCAAACCCATGTCCATGGTTCTGCCCAGTGTCGCACTGGCAGGGGCTTTTGCCGGCATCTTTGTCGGCGCAGGAAATGGCTCGGTTTTTCTTGGCATTCTGGGTGGAGCTGTCCTGATTACGGGGCTGGCCTGGGTCTACATAAATCTTGTTAAGAATGAAAAACTCGCACGGTGGATCAACATCGTCGGATTCGGCGTCATAGGGTTTTTGGTGGCCGGCCTGATGGGCGGCGTCTTGGGTTTACTCGGCGGCTGGTTTTTCGTCTGGTTTATCTACTGGCTGTACGAGGGGCGCTATCGGCGCAAGCTTTTGCCGTACCTGACAGCGCAACAGGTGTTTTACCACTATCTGTTTCGCGTGATCTGTGGTGCGATCTTCGTCTTCCTGATCACGCCGATCCTTGTGGTGCTGCCGCTGTCGTTCAACGCGCAGGACTTCTTCACCTTTACGCCCGAGATGCTGCGGCTGGACCCGGAAGGCTATTCGCTCAAGCACTATCGGGACTTCTTCACCAACAACGAATGGCAGCGCAGCTTCAAGAACTCGCTCATCATTGCGCCGATTGCGACGGTTATTTCGGTATCGCTGGGAACTCTGGCCGCCATTGGTCTTAGCCAGTCCCACGTTCCCGGGCGCCGCGCGATCATGGGTATTCTGATTTCTCCGATGATTGTCCCGCTGATCATCTCGGCGACGGGCATGTTCTTTTTCTACAGCGATATCGGACGGTTCCTTGAAGGCACGCTGGGCATGAACAAGAACTTCGTGGGCTATCTGAAAGTGATTTTGGCCCACGCCGTGCTGGGTATTCCCTTTGTGATCATAACCGTGACGGCGACTCTGGTCGGTTTTGACCGGTCCCTGACCCGGGCTGCGGCCAATATGGGCGCGGGGCCGGTGCGGACCTTCTTCAAGATCCAGATGCCGCTGATCCTGCCCGGCGTCATCTCGGGTGGTCTGTTTGCCTTCATCACGTCATTCGACGAAGTGGTCGTGGTACTGTTTGTCGGTTCCGCCAGCCAGAAGACCTTGCCGTGGCAGATGTTCACCGGCCTGCGTGAGCAGATCAGCCCGACCATTCTGGCGGTTGCGACAATCCTGGTGGTCTTGTCGATTGCCCTGTTGACCACGGTCGAACTGTTGCGGCGCCGTTCCGAACGGTTGCGGGGTCTTTCGCCCGCTTGACGTAGCAAACAGTCTGATCTATCGATTCACCTGTTCATCTCCGCCGCGATGGCGTCGCGGCGTCTAAGGAGGTGATCGGCTCTCGGACCCCGAGACCGCCTGTCCTGAACGCCGGGACATGTGGCCGGGGATTGCACACCCGGCAAGGATGAGAGACCAAAGATGACTGACATTTCAAACCGCCCCGAGTTCTTCACCTGCCACAATGGTGACAAGGCCCCGTTGCCGTTCAGCAAGGCCGAGTATGACCGCCGTCTTGGCAAGCTGCGCGCCATCATGGCCAAGCGGGATATCCCCGTCGTGCTGCTGACGTCGATGCAGAACATCGCCTACTACTCGGGCTTTCTGTATTGTTCCTTCGGTCGCCCGTATGGCTGCGTTGTGACCCAAGACAACTGCACCACCGTGTCCGCCAATATCGATGCCGGGCAACCGTGGCGCCGGTCGGTTGAAGACAACGTGATCTACACCGACTGGAAGCGCGACAACTACTGGCGTGCCGTTGCAAGTCTGATCGGAAACGCCAAGCGGGTCGGGATCGAAAGCGACCACATGACCATTGCGGCGCGTGAAACTGCCCTGCGCATGCTGGGTGCCCCCGAGTTGGTCGATGTCGCGCCCGATACGATGGCGGCTCGTATGGTCAAATCCGCAGAGGAAATTGAACTGATCAAGGGCGGCGCGCGCACTGCGGATGTTGGCGGTGCGGCCATTCACGCGGCCATCCGCGAAGGCGTAACCGAGATCGAAGTTGCAATGGCGGGTCGAGACGCGATGGAAGAGGAAATCGCGCGTGCCTATCCGGATGCCGAATACCGCGACACCTGGGTTTGGTTCCAATCCGGTCTGAACACCGATGGCGCACATAACCCGGTGACAAAACGCGCGCTGCAAAAGGGCGATATCCTGTCCCTGAACACCTTCCCGATGATCTCGGGCTATTATACCGCACTGGAACGGACCCTGTTTCTGGGCGAGCCGGATGCCGACAGCCTGCGCCTTTGGAAGGCAAACGTGGCCGCGCACGAACTTGGCCTCAGCCTGATCAAGCCAGGCGCCACCTGTTCCGGCATCACTGCCGAGATCAACCGGTTCTTTGCCGACGAAGGCCTGCTTCAGTATCGTTCTTTCGGCTATGGCCACTCTTTTGGTGTTCTGAGTCATTACTATGGTCGTGAGGCCGGTCTGGAATTGCGTGAGGACATCGACACTGTGCTGGAACCCGGAATGGTCGTATCGATCGAGCCGATGCTGTGGATTCCCGAAGGCCAGCCCGGTGCGGGCGGTTACCGGGAACACGATATTCTGGTGGTGGGTGAAGACGGGGCCGAAAACATCACCGGTTTCCCATACGGACCGGGTCACAACATTATCGGTGCCTGATGATCAAGGGGGTGGAGCTTTGGCTCCACCCTTTTATGGATGCGCGCCGAGCAGGTATACATCGGCAATAATAGTGTTCCGGTTTTCGACGTATGGAGATTTCCCGAAAGTCGAAATTCCCTCGAGATGTAGATTTAGTCAGCCAGAAGCGGGCAGGGCGGCCGTCCTTCTGGGAATGCCAAGCCTTCGGAAATCAGTTTCCACCCGCTCTCCAGTCTTCAACCCTTCGCGTGCCAGCCGTTGTCGACATAGGTGGCTGTTCCATTGACGAAACTCGCATCATCCGAGGCGAGGAATACCACGGTTCTGGCCACTTCTTCAGGGTAGCAGATGCGCCCCTGCGTTGCGGCCATGCCGCTGTCCTCCCATTCCTGGCCGGCGGCGTCCAGTTCAGCAATTTCCTTCAGCCCATGTGCTGTTTCAACAAATCCGGGACAGACCGCGTTGCAGCGTATTCCGGCGTCCCGATACTCGGTCGAGATCGTGCGGGACAGTTGCAGGACGGCGGCCTTGGACATGCAGTAGACGGACTCCAGCGCGTACCCCAACTCGGCAGCGATCGACGAGGTGATGACGATCGAACCACCGCCGTTCTCGGCCATCTCTTTCACCGCGCGTCTGCAAACAAGGAAAGCAGATTTCACGTTCAGGTCCATCAGCCAATCGTATTCTTCTTCCGATGTCTCATGCAGTGATTTTACGATGATCGAGCCTGCATGATTGAACAACACATTGTATGCCCCGAACTCGGCGACGCTGGCATCAAATGCGGTGTCGATATCACGGGCGCTGGTGACGTCGCAGTGAAAGAACTTAGCTTTGCCGCCCTGATCACGGATCATCTGAGCTGTTTTCTGACCCTCGTCATCGTTGATATCGAAGATCGAAACAGTTGCGCCTTCCTGCGCGAACAACAGGGCCGTTGCACGCCCCATCCCTGTTGCTCCGCCGGCGATGACAGCCGTCTTTCCTTCCAGTCTTGCCCGGTGTGCCATCAATCCCTCCCGTTTTTCAGATACACTCACCCCCGTCGATCACCAACGCGTGGCCCGTTATGAAGGTGGACATGTCAGAGGCCAAAAACACGACCGCGTCGGCGATTTCATCGGCCTTTGCCCAACGCCCCATGGGGATGCTGTTCGCGATATAACTTTCCAAAGCCACCCGCCCGCCCATCTGGGTTTCAAAGCCAGCGTTGAATGGTGTGTCGACCCAACCGGGGCACAGCGCATTGAACCTGATATTGTCCTTGGCATAGTCCGCAGCCATCTGGCGCACCATCGCCACAACTGCGTGCTTCGTGGTCGCATAGGCAATCATTTCGCGGTCATACTGCACCCCAGAATTGGACGAAGTGATGATGACGCTGCCGCCGCCCTGCGCACGCATCTGCCCGACCACCGCCCGTGCCGCAACGAAATGCGCCCGTACGTTCAACCGCCAGCTTTCATCCATGCCTTCGGGGCTGACCTGTTCCAACGTGCCCTCGACCTGAATACCTGCGTGCGAATGCAGTATGTCCAGTCGGCCTAGTTTTTCGATTGTCGTCCGGAGTGCGCCAACAACGGCGCCGTCATCCGTCATGTCCAGCGCAATGCTGTCGGCACTGCCGCCATTTTCCATGATTTCTTGGGCCGTCGCTTCGGCCAGTTCACCGACAAGATCGGTTACGACAACGTGCGCCCCGCACTCAGCCATCGAGATGGCACTTGCCCTTCCGATACCGGATCCTGCCCCGGTCACAAAGGCAATGCGACCGTCGAGAGAGATCTTTTCAGAACGTGTCTTCATGAGCTTAACAGCTGTCATTTCTTCTTGTCTCCCCTCCGCAGAAGGACCTGGGCTGTGATCAATAGGACCAATGACGCGGCCAGAACCATTGTGCCTATGGCGTTGATCTCTGGCGTGACACCGCGGCGGATTGACGAAAAAACGTAAATTGGAAGCGTTGTCTCGGACCCTGCGACAAAGAATGCGATGATGAAGTCGTCAAAGCTGAAGGTGAAGCTTAATAGAAACCCGGCCAAAATCGCTGGAAAGATCAATGGCAAGGTGACCTGTCTAAACGTGCCAAATGGCGTCGCATAGAGATCCGACGACGCCTCGGTCAGGGTGGCGTCCATGCCGGAAAGTCTTGCGCGAACAATGATCACGACAAGGGCCATCGTGAACATGGTGTGCGCTGCAATGAGAGAGCCTATACCCATGTTGAGCTTTGGCGGCTCAGCCCCTTCGGGCCAGAGCGCTGCAATGCCCGGGTTCACGAAGTTGAACACAGTGACAAGTGCGATCAGGGTCGCAATTCCGATGACGATGCCGGGTATCATGATGGCCACGTAGATCAAACCGTCGAAGGCCGTGCGCATCGGCCCGCGGATACCTTGCAGACCCACAGCCGCCATTGTTCCGAACAAAGAGGCCAGAGTGGCCGATACAAGTGCCACGATAAGGCTGGTTTCCAACGCATCCATAACGAACGGGTTGTTCAGCGCCTTGCCGTACCATTGCGTGGACAAACCTTGCAGCTGGCTGGCATGGCGTCCGGCATTAAAACTAAAGAGCGCTATGACCCCGATTGGGATATAGAGAAACAAGTAAACGCACAGAGCATACAGTCGCATTTCATCCCCCTACATCAACGATACGTCTTCGCGCTGGGTCCCCAGTCGCGAGATCAGGCGCATGTAGATCGTGACCGAGATCAGCATGATGAACACCAGCGTCGCTGCCACCGCCGATCCATAAGCCCAGTTGCGCGATTGCAGGAACAGATCGACCAGCGCGTTGCCAACAAAGAACACTTTGCCTCCGCCCAGCAGCGCCGGGATCAGGAATTCCCCCATCAGGAGTATAAACACGAGCAGACAGCCCGTGGCCACGCCGGGCACCGACAATGGCAAAGTCACTTGCAGGAAGGTCCGCATAGGTGTGGCACCAAGGTCTGAAGAGGCTTCGAGCAGACGCTTGTCCAGCCGGTCGAGACTGACGAAGATCGGAAACACCATCAGCGGAAGGTAGCCATAGATGATACCAATCAAGACCGCGAAAGGTGTATTGATAAGACGTGGCTTTGCGAACCCGATAAAGTCGATCAGTTCTGGAATTCCGCGACCGCCCAGCAGGAATATCCACGCATAGCTGCGGATCAGGATCGAGGTCCAGAACGGAACGATCACCAGAACCAGCAGGATGGTTTTCCATTTAGGATCAGCCCTGACGGCCAGAAAATACGCCAGCGGATAGGCTATGAACAAGGCGGCAATGGTGCCGACCGGGGCAAGCACCATCGTGTTTTTGAACGCCGTCCAACGTGCCGGAAGGTTGGCGTATTGTTCCAGCGTGAAAGCCGGCACATATCCGCCAGCCGGGCCGCGTTCCCCAAAGCTGAAGATAAGAACGACCGTCAACGGCAGCACAAGCATCACCAGGAACCAGGTCCCGGCCGGGGCCAGCAAGAGCCAGTTGCGCGTTCTCGCATTCATGTCGTTCTCATCTCCGGTTTGCGGACTTTAGGCAGATTTGAACCGGGCCATAAGTTCAGCGCGGTTCGGGTCGGTCAGCGTTACCGCCGCACCGAATTCAAGCGCGTCCAGAAGTTCCTGCGCCGGATACAGGATCGGGTCGTTCTGCAACTCCTCAGGCAACATCGCGATCGATTTCGCATCTGCTGTCGGGTAGCCGTGCGCCAGCACCTCTTTAACGTTCACGGCGGGATCCAGCAGGTAGTTGATCAGCGCATAGGCTGCATCTATGTGGGGCGCCCCTTTCGGGATGGCGTAGTAATCGCTCCACAACTCGCCGCCTTCCTTGCCGAGGATGTACATGATCTCGGGCATGTCGGTGTTCAGCTGTTTGCCGTCACCAGACCAGGCCATCGCCAGTGTCGCGTCTCCGCTGCGCATGGACGGCTGGATGTCCGATGAAATTGCAAACAGGTGCGGCTTTGCGTCAATGAGCAGTTTCTCGGCGTCGGCCAGTTCCTTCTCGTCGACCGAGTTGAAGGAATAGCCAAAGTATTTCAGCGCGTTCCCGATCGTTGTCAGCTGATAGTCATGTACGATTGTACCGCCAGACAGATCTCCCATCGTCAAATCAAAGAATTCTTTCCAGCTCGACGGCGTGGGCGCACCGTTGAGTTGGCTGGTATTGGCGACAAAACCGGTCGAGCCCCAGTTTTTGGGAACGGCGTAGAGCTTGCCATCGACCGAGCCGGCCTCGGCATAACGCGGGTCATAGGCGGACGCGTCGTAGTTCGGCAGCCGCGATGTATCGAGCGGTTCGATCAGGTCTTCACTGACATAGGTGGTGATGGTGTAGTTGGTCGGGACGTACACGTCCCAGCCGGTTGCCCCGGCCTGAAGCTTGGCCAACATCTCTTCGTTCGACCCAAAGACGTTGACCTGAACATTGGCACCGGTCGCTTCGGCAAAGGCGTCGAAATTGGCGGTGTCGTGGTAGTTCGGCCAGGTGGCGAGAACCACGCGATCCCCAATATCGCCGGATGCCCAGGCGGGACCCGGCCGAAGACCCGGCACGGCCGAGCCAAGCACAGCCGTCGCCGCCCCCAGACCCGTCACACCGAGAAAGTGCCGGCGTGTGACCGAACCGCGCTTGTAGCGGTACAGCTCTTCCATGAATTTCTGCTTCGAGATGTGATCCGGTGTTTTTGTCATGAGTTTTCCCCTGTTGGCTGGATCGTTAGGTTAGTCTCCGGAAAGGATGAGCGCTCCGCTGGCGTTCCAGGACGCAAAGAGCGGCTCATCCACTTTGAACGATCCCTCGTTCAATTCTGACTGGCGTGGCGACAACACCAGGAACTCTCCCAGTGTGTCATGCCTGACCAGGTATTCGGTATGTTCCCCCAGAAAGATGCGATTGAGGACTGTGACCCCAAGGTCGGTTTCTGCCTTTGATGTCCTGCTGAGGTGGATTTGTTCAGGCCGAACGCTCAGGCCGACGGCTTCTCCCAAATTCAGATTGAATGGGTTCTGTCCCGTGACGGATTGCCCGGTAACCAGCTGCACATCGGCATTTTGGTTACTTGTTGCAGTGATCGAACCGTTGAAGATGTTGGTCGTGCCAACAAAACCAGCCACATATCGGTTTGCTGGCCGGTCATACAGGTCCTGTGGGCTGCCGACCTGCTCGATCCGGCCGTCGCGCATGATGCAGATCCTGTCACTCATCGACAGCGCTTCTTCCTGATCGTGGGTTACTAGGACAAAGGTAATGCCCAGACGGCGCTGGATGTTTTGCAGCTCGATCTGCATTTCCTTGCGCAATTTTCTGTCCAGCGCCGCCAGCGGTTCATCAAGCAGCAGCAGCTTGGGTTCGTTCACGATAGCTCGGGCAAGTGCTACGCGTTGTTGCTGTCCACCGGACATTTCCCAAATTCGGCGCGCTTCGTACCCTTCGAGCCGAACAATTTCCAATGCCTTGCTGACCTTTTGCGCGATCGTCGCTTTGGGCAGCTTCGGGCGCCGCTGTTTCAGACCGTATCCAATATTCTGTGCAACGGTCAGGTGCGGGAACAGTGCGTAATGCTGAAACACCATGTTGACCGGACGCAGATGGGCAT
Source organism: Ruegeria sp. D4 (assembly GCF_056534475.1). NCBI lineage: Bacteria > Pseudomonadati > Pseudomonadota > Alphaproteobacteria > Rhodobacterales > Roseobacteraceae > Ruegeria > Ruegeria sp. D4. Next base: position 158,836 of record NZ_JBQFPJ010000005.1, on the reverse strand, counting down.
CCAGCGAGTTCACCACCTCTCCGTCCAGCAAAACATCGCCTTCCGACGGGCTTTCAAAACCTGCCAGCATTCTAAGAGCCGTTGTCTTGCCGCACCCGGACGGACCTAGAAATGACAGAAACTCTCCTTCTGCGATTTTCAGGTTTAGATCATTGGCCGCCAACACGTCCCCAAACCTTTTGGACACGCCGCGAAGCTCGGCGATTGTGCTTCCTGTCGATCTGTCCGATTGTTGGGTATATTCACCGTTTGGCATTTTTTCGGGACATATCCTCATTTTTGAAATACCACTTGTTTCAGGTAAACGGTAAAAAGTTTGTCGATTCTTGTATATATCACGAATGTGGTATTCAAATTTGAGTAGGAGGCGGCCGTGACAGATTGGTTGACCGAAGCAGGCGCAGTCATAGCTGCTATCGGAACAGACGATTTCTCCCAGACGCTTTCAAAATCTCTGCAGGAAATCAGTGGGTTCGACTATACTGTCATATTTGGGTATCTCGGATCAGCGCGCCCGATCGACCTGTTTGACGATTTCCCAAAATCGAAGCGGAAGATCATGGTTGAGGATTATCAGGAGGGTCCATATCTTCTGGATCCGTTTTATCTGGCCAGCGCAAACTCCATTGATCCAGGTCTGTACCGGTTACGTGATCTGGCACCAGATCGGTTTTATCAGGGTGAGTACTTTCGAAATTACTATGTTCAGACCGGTTTGGCCGAAGAGATTTGCTATGTAGTTGACCTGCCTGACGAGGCAACCGTTTGTGTTTCCTTAATGCGGGCCGAAAAGGCTTTCAGTGCCAAGGACTTTCGGGAACTGGGGAAGGCCTGGCCGGTGGTCAGTGAAACCTGCAGGCATCACTGGAACGGATTGGCCGGAGAGTTTGGACAGAAACCGGCAAACACGCGCCGCAGGGGGCGGGTGCTGAATGTGGACGAGGCGTTTGAAAAGTTTGACGAAGGCCTGCTGACGCCTCGCGAAAAGGAGGTTGTCGAGTTTACCCTCAAGGGCCATTCCGCTGACGCAGTTGGCCGAATACTGGGTATTTCTCCAGGAACGGTTCGTATTCACCGCCGGAACATATACTCCAAGCTTAGAATCCGGTCTCAGGGAGAGTTGTTTTCGCGGTTCATCGACGCGCTGTTAGGGCCGGAAGAAAAGTGAAGCCCTCAGCGACGAACCGTTTGGCGCTTTCCAGAAACCGTTCCCAGCGGTGGGATGTTTGGCAGGCATAACAATTGCGCTTGCTGGGCCGGAATGGTTCCCGGTTTGTCAAAGCAACTGAGCCACCACATCTTCCGCCGCTCGCAAACCTTCCAGGTGGGCGCCACTGACAGAGCATTGTTGGTTGGGATGTGTCGCTTCGCCAGCAAAGTGGACCCATTCTGCATGGGGTTGTCGCAAAACGGCACGTTGGCCATAGCCCCCCGGCTGGGATCCTGCGTAAGACCCAAGCACGTATGGTTCATGTCGCCAGGCGGTTGCGTGTCCCTTGATGAATTTTTCTCTGATGGCCGAGCCGAAGAAACCAACCAGCGTCTCGAGCGCATGTTCGATGGCGCTTTCAGGTCCTGCGTTCTGCAAGTCCTTGGAAAGGCTTCCGGAACTTTCAAAGCTGGTGAGGCCGGTGCTTGAGATGTTGCAAAGAAAGCCTCCGCCGCGGGCCACTCCGGACGCGTCGGGTTCTAAGTGGTAGGTCAGCCATGTGTCGGGTTGCACGGGTAAGGCACCGGGGTGAAAAAGAAGGCCTGCGTGATTGTAGTCTCCCATAGTAATGAGTTCGAGCGCTGCGCGCCGGTCGGATTCAAGGGGAGGATCAAAACGGATGACGTCTTCGGCCAGCACCCCGACGGATACTGTTACGACCACGGTGCGCGCTTTGGTTTTGCCAGTCGCCGTGGTTACCTGCACACCGTCACTAAGGGCTTCGATTTCTGTGACCGGACTGGACAGTTTAATTGGAAGACCCTGCGCCGTGCACGCGATGAGGTGCCCGAAACCTTCACGGCAAAACCAGTCGTCGCCACCCTCCCAGGCAATGATGTCTCGCAGGGATGTGTCCGGCAAATCCCTGGCAAGCGACAGCGCAAATGTCATGGCTGCCGTAAATGACCAAGGTCCCTTGTCTTCCCAGATGTCAGCCAAAGACCGGTCGGTTGGAACTCCGGTACTTGTTTCAATTTCTGCATCGATGCGCGCCGCTTCAGCTATGTCTTTGTGGATGTCCTCTACTTCGTTCCAAAGAACGGCATCATTTTTAAGACCGTATGTCATTGCGTTATCCGGGGCCGCGTAAAGGTCAAGGCCAAGCGCAAGACCCGGCGCTTTCAGAGCGTTGGCATGTTCAGCGTGCATCCAATGCGCCCCCACGTCGAAAGGGACGCCAAAGATTTCCGTATCCGTGTGGGTGCGCCCCCCGACGCGGTTCGATGCCTCGACACAGACAACTGACAAACCTGCCGACATAAGAGCCCGGGTCGCCGCGATTCCCGCTGCGCCAGCGCCCACAACGACGACGTCATAGTCAAACGCGTTCACTTTGTTTCCTCCGGCGCATTGAGTGGCCTGTGTGTTGAATTCAAAGATTGCACTTCGACTGCTCGCCGTCGCGACGCCCACCAATCATCAGAAGCTTTCTGAGGTGTGATCCTTATCGCAGGCGTTATCATGCCTCAGTGCATCCATCCAAAACGCCAACCATTTCTGTCACTGAAACCCCTTCGTAACGGGCCAGATCAAGCGGGTCTTCGGCGTCAAATTTGCTGCACCTCCGGTAAATTTCCAGCATCTCGGCAGAGATTCTGCCGTTCTGATAAAAGTACATTGCGGCCGCATACCTTGTGGCGCCGGAGCCTTGGATTCCGACTTCCGTCACAAGGAGTTGTTTTTGAAGTTCTGCTTCCGACATAGAACGCGCCCTTGTTCACGTCTTGGGCGCAGCCGACATGGCGGTATTGAGCGACGCGACTTCATCTTCGCCTGGCGCGGTTTCTGAATTGTAGACGGGCAGTATTTTGCGGAGGTGGTCGTGATGTGACCGGACACCATATTCGAGGTCCGAAAGGTAGAAACCCTCGAACGATTCCGAAGCCATGGATTCGTTCGACCAGATCGTCAGTTGAATATCTTCCTCCACGGTTTCGCGATCAATCCGGGCGGCGAGATACCGGGCTGCCCTTTGTTGGCGATCTTCGTGCGGATTTCGATATGTTGCGCTCCGCAGCACGGACTTTTTCGTCGTGATTGGAAACTCCTGATAAAACAACATTGTCTCGGGAGTCACAGCAATTACAGCGTTTGGAAAAATGCCATAGTAAAGCCAGGTTTTGTGCAAGTGTTCGGGCAGGTGGGGTTGGGGCTTTGTGAACTTCTTGTAGTTGCGAACAGCCCATCTACGCCCTTTCGTCGGTGTGAAACTTGCATCAGAGCGTGAGACGCCATCGACATAAGGTTCGTCTGAATAGGTTGAACCGTACAAATCCTGCAGGGCAGGGTGCGCAAGCGGTACGTGGTACCCTTCGTTGTCCACGTCTCTGATTGATTTCCAGTTGACCGGCGTCTCCTCCGTCCAGATCCCGTCTGTCGGAACATGTTCGGCCATTTTGTAGGCTGAGATTTCCTGTTCAATCGGGGCCAGAAGTTCCGCCACAGATGGCTGGGGGCCCGGTTTGAAGCGAATAAACACAAGACCGTGCCAGATTTCCATTTCAAGTTCTTTCAGGCCGAACTTGTGCTTGTCCAGGTCCGGAAAGGACTCTGGCCGGGCGGCACCACGCAGCGTTCCATCAAGATTGTAAACCCAGCCATGAAATGGGCAAACCAAGGCGTTTTCACACTTTCCTTGATCTTTGGGAACGAGCCGTGATCCGCGATGACGACAAACATTAAGAAACGCTCGAATGTCCGAATTGTTGTCTCGTACGATCAGTGCGCGCTCGCCGCACATGTCGAAACAAAGAAAGCTGCCGGGTTCCGGAACATCCGAAACGTGACATGCTATTTGCCAATGGGTTTTGAACAGATTGCTCTTTTCAAGGTCCAGAAGAGCGGTGCTGTGATAGCACCAGCCCGGCAGTCCACGTCTGTCCCAATTGGCTGGAACTTCGATGTTCCGGGGTTCGTCATGCATCAGTTCAATCCGCGTAGTTTTGACTTGATCAGCCAGTGTTTTGGTCAGTTCGGCCAAACCAAGCCTGCGATCTTGGATTTCAGTTGGATCAGCCATCGTTCGATTAATTGTAGATTTTGCCCAATTTGGTCCGTTCGTCAATCGTTTCTGACTGAATGGTCATTCAAAGATAGATCCAAAATGGTTCCCTGCGACCCAATTGAGGTTGATGCGTGCGCGGAAAGTTAGAAAGTTTTCTGTCAATTAAGCGACTTGTCGGCTTTTGATCAAAATTGGATCAGCTTTGCTTGACAGCGGCGATTTCATCAGACTACCGTTTTGAATGGCCAGTCAGATAAATTCATGATGATTGGAGGGCAATGGGGTGCAAGATGAGCAAACCTGTCAAAAGGGGGGCTCATAAAAACAGTGTTCAGCAGACAAAGTAAGCAAAATTGCTGCAGCCACCACTCAGGGAGAGGAAGCGAAATTATGAACTCAATCAGGAAAGTCGCCGGGGTTACCGTTCTCGCAGTAACGGCTACTGCAATTTCCGGGTCGGTACTTGCACAAGAGCGTGTATTGAAAGTCACAAACTGGGGGGAATACATCGCTGAAGACACGATCGAGAACTTCGAAAAAGAGTACGGCATCAAGGTAATTTACGATCCGTACGACTCGGCTGAAGCAATCGATGCCAAGCTGCTGGCAGGAAACAGCGGCTATGATGTGGTCAGCCATGCAGGCAGTGATACGGCGCGGCTGATTAAGGCCGGCATCGTCGCGGAGCTTGATATGTCGAAGCTGGACAACGTTCAGCACATTGATCCGGCTATCATGGAGCAACTGGCTAGTGAGTGGGACCCGGGCAACAAGCATTTCATTCCGTATATGTGGGGAACACACGGGGTCACTTATAACGAAGAATTGGTGAAAGAGACGTATCCGGACGCGCCCATCGGTTCGATGGACATGGTGTTTGATCCCGTGCACATGAAAGAGCTGTCCAAGTGCGGTGTTTCTTTCCTGGATTCTCCGGGCGACATCATACCGATGGCTTTGGCGCACATGGGGTTGGATCCGAATTCCACGAACGCAGAAGACTATGAAAAGGTCGGAGAAATGCTGGCCGCAGTCCGCCCGTACATCAAAACCTTCGACAACTACGCGTACCAAAGAATGCCTCAGAAAGAGTTCTGCGTCTCAACCACTTGGGGACCGGATGGCCTTCTTGCGATGTCCGGGGCAGCCGAAGCCGACACTGGGGTTGTGCTGGACTTCTTCCTGCCTGAAGGCGAGCGCACCGCGCAGTTGTGGATCGACGGTTGGCTTATACCGGAAGACGCAGCCAACAAGGAAGACGCGCATCTTTTCTTGAACTATATGATGCGCCCTGAAGTTGCGGCCAATGACAGTAACTTCACCTGGTATGCGACTGCCAACCTTTCGGCCAAGCCAATGGTTGACGAAGCCGTCACATCCAGCCCGGCCGCATTCCCGACGTCTGATCAGGTTGCCAAGATGTACACAACTGCGGTTCTTCCTCCCAAGGTCGAGCGTTTGCAGACCCGTACCTGGACTGACTTCAAAGCCGGTAACTAATCCACTCACACCGGCAAGTGCAGTAGCGAACCTATTTGGATCGCTACTGCACTTCGGATCCATTCAGGCAGACTGCGAGGCCCAAATTGACCGTTTCCAAAGCTGTCAGTGCAGCACCTTGGCTAGACCAAACAGAACAACAACCATTGGTTCAGATCAGAGGTGTGACAAAGAAGTACGGTGAAGTAACGGCCGTCGATAACGTCGATCTGGATATCTACAAGGGTGAGTTGTTCTGTCTTCTGGGCGGATCAGGGTGCGGAAAGTCCACTCTGCTGCGAATGCTCGCAGGATTTGAGGATCTGAACGCCGGCTCAATCATCATTGATGGCGTCGATATGGCTGACGTTCCTGCCTACGAACGCCCCACCAACATGATGTTCCAAAGCTATGCGCTGTTTCCGCATATGTCTGTCGAAAAGAACGTATCTTTCGGGTTGGAACAAGACCATGTCCCAAAATTTGACATAGCCGACAGGGTGCACGACATCCTCAAGCTTGTCGAACTGGAAGACTTCAAAAAGAGAAAACCCAAGCAATTGTCAGGCGGGCAACGCCAGCGCGTTGCGCTGGCTCGTGCGTTGGTCAAACGCCCAAAGCTGCTGCTTTTGGATGAGCCTCTGGCTGCGCTTGACAAGAAGCTGCGCAAGCAAACGCAGTTTGAGCTTGCCAATATTCAGGACAAGGTCGGTGTCACGTTTATTGTGGTGACCCACGATCAGGAAGAAGCGATGACGTTGTCGTCGCGCATGGCGGTTATGGATGCTGGGCGGTTCAAGCAGATTGGAACGCCAACAGAAATATACGAGTTTCCCGCGTCTCGCTTTGTCGCCGACTTCATCGGGTCAGCGAATATTTTTGAGGGCAGGGTAACCGAGGAAGGTGCAGATCATGTTCGGGTCGAGACTGAATTCTGCGAGGTTTTCATAGATCACGGTCACTCCGTGAAAGTTGGCAGCAAGATCTGGGTGGCTTTGAGGCCCGAAAAAATCCGTCTTTCGAAATCCGATGAAGTTGCTCCAGGCCCCAACCAGACATCAGCCATCATCGACGACGTGGGTTATTTAGGAGAGACGTCGATCTACAAGGTGAGGCTTCCCAATGGAGAGATATTTGATGTCACCAGGCCCAACCAGTCACGCCCAACGCATGCCACCCAGCGCATTACGTGGGAGGACAAGGTGAATATCAGCTGGGATCCGTCCAGTGCCATGTTGCTCCACTCATGACGGATTTCACGGGAGATAGGCCTGAACCGTTACAGGTTGAACGACAGCCGATGCTTGGCCTATTTATGCGGCGCTTGCAAAGCAAGTGGCGACAGATCGTTACCGTCATACCGTTCTTCTGGCTTCTGGTTTTCTTCCTGGCACCGTTCTTTATTGTCGCCAAAATCAGCTTGGCTGAACTTGCCATTGCAAGCCCTCCATTCACCAGTTTGATCGAGTGGTCGGACAGCGGGATCATGACGATCCGTCTGGTGTTCGACAATTTTATCTACATCTGGGAAGACAGCCTTTATTTTGACACCTACGTCAACTCGCTCAAGATTTCGGTGACATCGACCTTCTTGTGCCTGTTTTTTGGCTACCCCATTGCCTATGCAATCGTGCGATCAGGCCCAGTCGCCAAGCCGCTATTGCTTTTCGCAATAATCCTGCCGTTCTGGACGTCGTTCCTGCTGCGCGTCTACGCGTGGATGGGATTGCTTGCAGATCAAGGTACGATCAATAACCTGTTGATCGCAATTGGTATAATCGACGAACCGATCCGGATGCTGTACACGGAATTCGCTGTCTATATTGGTATCGTCTACACCTACATGCCCTTCATGATCCTGCCGCTCTACGCGAACATGGAAAAGCTGGATGACAGCCTGAATGAAGCTGCAGCGGATCTCGGATCCCGGCCAACGAACACGTTCTTCAAAATCACGTTACCCTTGACGATGCCCGGCATCATCGCGGGCTCATTGCTGGTCTTCATTCCTGCGACTGGGGAATACGTTATTCCCGATCTTTTAGGGGGTGGAAACGTGCAAATGATTGGCCGGGTTCTCTATAACGAGTTCTCCAGAAACAGTGATTGGCCGGTTGCTGCTGCGGTGGCAATTGTTCTGCTGGTTATTCTGGTGCTGCCCATCATGGTGTTCCAACACTACCAGGGCAAAGCGTCGGAGGAGCAATAGATGTACAGCAAACGCTCCCGCTTCCTGACGATCATGCTGACACTAGGTTTGGCATTCTTCTATATCCCGATGATTTTGCTAATCATTTACTCGTTCAACTACTCCAAGCTGGTTCCGGTCTGGGGGGGATGGTCCTTACGATGGTACAAGGAGCTATTTCAATCTGCAGAAGTCTGGAGCGCGGTTTCCCTTAGCCTTCAGATCGCGGTTGTAAACGCAACCTTTGCAACAGCGCTTGGTACGCTTGCAGGTCTTGCGATGGTGCGATTTGGCCGGTTCAAAGGCCGGACTTTGTTTGGTGGCATGTTGGTCGCGCCGTTGGTGATGCCCGAGGTGATAACCGGATTGTCCTTGCTGGTTTTCTTTATTTCACTGAACCAGCTAATCGGATGGCCCGCCGAGCGCGGGTTCGCGACGATTACGATCGCGCATATTACTTTTTCGATGGCCTATGTCGCTGTGACAATTCAGGCACGATTGACCGGCGTGGGGCAAACTCTGGAAGAAGCTGCCGCCGATCTCGGTGCCAAGCCTTTTAAAGTCTTGACTGCAATCACCATTCCTCAGCTGACACCGGCCCTTATTTCAGGTTGGCTGCTGGCGTTTACTTTGTCTCTTGATGACCTGGTCATAGCCAGTTTTGTTACAGGTCCGGGTGCAAATACCTTGCCAATCCTGATCTTTTCGCGCATTCGACTGGGCCTCAGGCCGGATATTAATGCGCTTGCGACTATAATGATCCTCGTGATCGCCATTTGCGTCGCTATCGCAGCTATCGTTATGTTCCGGCAACAAAGGGCGGATCTGCTGGACAGACAAATGGCTGAACGAGAGGAAGGATAAATTGGAGTCGCACGAGCTTCAGAAAAAACGACGCACCGAACCTCCGGAAGTTCGCCGCCTGCAGTTGATAATGGCGGCCATAGACTCGATTTCGAGGCGCGGGTTTTCTGACACAACGCTGAAACACGTGACCGAAGCTGCCAATCTGTCCCATGGGGTTGTGAATTACCACTTCGACAGCAAGGAAGCATTGTATGACGCCGCGCTGGGTTTTCTGGCACAAGAGCACTACGAAAATTGGCTAAGGTATTATGACGACGCGGAACCTACGGCCGCACATCGGCTTGCGGCCATTATCCGCGCGGATTTTGACAAAAGCATCTGCACGCACAAGCGCCTAGCGGTTTGGTTTGCATTCTGGGGGCAAGCAAAGTACCGTCCTAATTACTTGAAGATTCACAATAAATTTGACAACGAGAGATACGATCGAATTCTGCGTCTATGTGGAGAGTTGATCGCCGACGGCGATTACGACGATCTTGAGGCCGAAAAAACAGCCCGAGCTGTTGAGGCAATGTCTGACGGCGCCTGGCTCAGCCTGATGTTGTATCCCAAGGTGGCTGACCGGCGAGAGTTCAGGGATGTTTGCCTGCTTTCGCTGTCGCGGTTCTTTCCAAAACACTTTCCGGTTTAAGCCGCAATACCCTGTAATTGTGCTTCAGCACTTTATCTTCTTCATCCCGGGGTCGTAGAGCGGCTTTAGCGAAGCAGTGGCGTCGAATTTCTCGCCGGCAATTTCGATCTGCCAGTGTCCCTTTGCGACGATGTCTGCCGTCAGCGGTTCTTCGGTTTCTGCAAAACCAATCCCGACAGCCGCGCCAAGCGTGTGCCCATACCCGCCAACCTGAATGTACCCGACTTCCTTGCCGTTCAGATAAATCATCTCGTTGCCATACATCAGGGGCTCATCGTCTTTCAGCAGAAACTGTAGCATTCGGTTTTTGGGTGTGCCTTTTGCATTTATTGCAGCCAGCGCTTCCCTGCCGATGAATCCTCCGGGTTTGTCCAGTTTGATGGCAAAACCAAGCCCGGCCTCAATGGGGTTGTCCGTGTTGTCCACATCGATTCCGAAATCACGATAGGCCTTTTCGAGTCGCAGGGAGTTTAGGGTTTGCATGCCCGCGTTTCGAACCCCCAAGTCACGACCCGCTTCCATTATCAGATCATATGTTTGAACGGCCTGAATGGCAGGCACATGAAGCTCCCAGCCAAGTTCCCCGATAAAGGTCACGCGATAGGCCAGAACAACGGCATACCCGACATCAATCTCTCGGGCCGTCATGAATGGGAAGCCTTCGTCCGACAAATCAGCGCCGGATATTCTGCTCAGAAGATCGCGTGACTTTGGGCCGTGAACGTTGATTTGGCAGCGCGCAGCAGTGATGTCTGTGATGACCACATTCTCATCGTTCAGAATGTGCCGCCGCATGCGCATTTCGGTATGACCTGCCGAGTTTTCGCCGACAATAACCCAGTACTTCCGCTCGGACAGTCGAGTAACCGTAAGGTCGGCCTCAAACCCACCTTGTTCATTCACCCAGGCAGTGTAGACCACGTGGCCAGGCTCAACATCAACCTCATTGCAGGAAAGGCGCGAGAGAAGGGCGCATGCATCTGGACCTTCGACGCTGAAACACGCCATTGATGTCATGTCCATGACGATGACTTCCTCGCGCGCTGCCTTGTGTTCTTCGGCGTGCCATTCAAACCAGTTTTGGCGATACCAACTGTATTTCTCGACCTTGGCCTGTTCCGGTGTCGGGGCAAACCAATCAGGTTGTTCCCAACCACTTCCTTCGCCGAAAAACGCCCCTGCATCCTTCAGGCGGTCATACAGCACGGAACGCTTTACGTTTCTGGCCGTCTTGTAATTCTCATTGTGGTAATGCTGGCCAAAGAGCTTGCCCAGCAGCTCCGGCGTTCTGTCGCGCCGGAACGCCGGTGTGGCCATTTCACGCGAAAAGCGATTGACGTTGATGCCCGTGACATCGATTGGGGGCAAGCCATCCACAATCCAATGGGCCAGAACCATACCGGTACCGGCGCCATTGAGGATGCCCAAAGAGTTCATCCCGCATGCAACCCAGAGGTTGCGAAGTTCCGGTGTCGGGCCAACAAGCGGTGCAAGATCGGGCGTAAAGCTCTCCGGTCCGCAGAACAGTTTCTTGACGCCATAATTCATCGTGTCAGGCACGCGCGAATAGGCTTTTTCAAGGTCGGGGCCAACACGTTCCCAGTCTGGCTCGATCTCTCCGAATTGCCATTCGTCGGGGATACCACCCAGCTTCCACGCCGCAGCACCTGGTTCGAAAAGACCCAACATCATCCCCCCAACTTCTTCGCGGTAATAAGTGTACGTGGAAGGGTCTTCGAGAACGGGCAGATCGCGGGGCAAGCCCGGGATGCTCTCGGTAATCAGGTAGTAGTGCTCAGCCGCTTGAAGGGGCAGGTTGACGCCATGCTTGGCCCCTAACTGGCGGGACCACATGCCACCGCATATCACAACGTTTTCAGCCGTGATGGCGTGACCGTTCGCAGTGCGGATTCCAGTCGCGGTGCCGTTCTCGACCAAAATCTCGTCGACCCGAACACCTTCGAAGAAGCGGGCGCCTCTGCTTCTGGCCCCCTTTGCCAGCGACATTGTCACGTCCACCGGGTTGGCGCGCCCGTCCTCGGGTATCAGGAACGCACCAACGACGTCCGACAGGTCACCAATAGGGAACAAATCCTGCGCTTCTTTTACTGAAACTTCGTGATTGTTTATCCCGAAACGGCGCATGAAGGCTGCGACACGGCGCATTTCATGCAGGCGTTCTTTGTTGGTCGCAATCTGCAGATATCCAACGTCCCGAAAACCAGTGGAAATACCGGTTTCTTTCTCAAGGTTGGCGTATAGATCGCGTCCATGCGTGTAGATTGCACATTCCGCTTCCGACTTGAGCAGGCCGGCCACGATAAGGCCCGCGGCATGCCAAGTCGTTCCGGATGTCAGTTGCCCCTGCTCAAGAACCACAACATCGGTATGGCCAAGCTTGGTCAGGTGATAGGCCGTATTCGCGCCAATGGAACCTCCCCCGATGATGACGGTCCGGGCGTGCGTCGGTAGGGTGTCAGCCATGGCGAGAATGTCCTTTCGTGGCGTTCATTTTCTCGCATATCAGTCATGGCGCTCAATGTCTACTGACTGAATGATCATTCAATAGTTAATTTTGAGCATCGCCTTCCTATCTGGAAAAGGGCTTGCCAAGGCAGCGCGATCAGGCTTCACTGTGTCGGTGAACTGGCAATCAGATGCGGGGGAAGCTTGTGTCAGACGATATCCTTTACGACCGTCAGGTGATCAACTTCCTGGAAGAGCTTTGGGGGGAGGGGTTCCTTTCGCCAGGAGGCCCCGAGGAAGTTGCTCGGGTTGTTGAGGGGATCGATCTCAAAGGCAAGCATATCCTTGATATTGGGTGTGGATCAGGGGCAATTGCAGTGCTGATGGCGCAGAAGTTCGGTGCGGGGAAAGTGACAGGCATTGATGTGGAGGCTCCCGTCTGCGCGGCGGCGAGAGAGCGAGTGAAGCGGGCCGGGTTGGAAGAAAGGGTGGAAATCCTTCAGGTCACTCCGGGCCCAATGCCTTTCGAAGATGGTACTTTTGACGTCGTGTTCTCAAAAGACTCGATCATCCACATTCCCGACAAAGCCGCGATGGCTGCCGAGGCCTTTCGGGTGTTGAAGCCGGGTGGTCGGTTTGCCGCTTCTGACTGGCTGACCAATCATGACGGGGACATGTCACCTGAGATGGCGCATTATGTGAAGATGGAAGCTTTGGAATTTCAAATGGCGTCGCCTTCCAAGTATCGCACCGCGATGGAGGCGGCCGGCTTCGAAGGCGTGGAATTGGTTAACCGCAATCCATGGTATGCGGAAGTTTCCGCCGCAGAACTTGCGGATTTGACCGGGCCGAACCGCGCTGGCTGGGAAGCCCGGCATGGTGCCGAGTTTATCGAACACCAAATCGAGATCTGGGACGCGATGCAGCCTGTGCTTAAATCCGGAGAGCACTGCCCGCATCACATCCGAGGTCGAAAGCCAGCATGACTTTGCCGGCGCCAAGTTGTGGCGTCGTGGCCGCTATTCGCCGTAGTCCTTACTGACCTGCGCCATTCCTGCCTCCATGATGTCGAACATGTCGTCTATCTGGGAAGGAGTGATGATCAGAGGAGGAGAGAACACGGCCATGTTTCCAAATGGTCGCAAAAGCAAACCCAACTCTTCACATGCGTCGTCCAGTTTCTGCCCAAACTTGACGTGTGCTTCATAGCTTTCGACCTTCAGCCCGGGGCGGCATTCGATACACCCCAGAAGACCGTCGCCGCGCACGTCCCCGACGATCGGGAACTTTTCCTTGATCTGGCGCAGGCGTTCTTGAAATTGCGGTGTTACGCGTTGAACGTGCCCAAGAATATCCTCCCGCTCCATGATCTCGATGTTTTTGATTGCTGCAACACAGCTCACCGGGTGCCCTGAATAGGTATAGCCATTGTAGAAGACATCGCCGCCCGGAGCGTCAGAGATGCGTTGCATTACTGCGTCCGAGATGATGCAAGCGCCAAGTGGCAGATACCCGGAAGTCAGGCCTTTTGCGCATGTAATAATGTCTGGAACGATGCCAAAAACGTCTTCTGATGCGAACCAATGTCCCAGCCTGCCAAAGCCGGTTACGACCTCATCCGAGATGTACAGAATGTCGTTTGCACGGCATATTTCGAGTGTGCGCTTGTGGTAGCCCGGAGGCGGGACAATCACGCCGCCAGAACACAGGATCGGTTCGGCGATAAATGCGGCAATACGGTCGGCACCTACCTCGGCAATCAGGTTTTCAAGGTCGGCGACCTTGGCGTCGCACCAGGCATCGACACTCATTCCCTCGGGCCGGTGATAAGGGTTCACGTCGGGTAGGAAACGCACCAAATCCTGCGCCTTTTCAAAGCTTGTTTCGAAGCGTTCTTTCCCGGTGACCGTTGCAGCCAGAAAAGTCGATCCGTGATAGCCTTTCTCCCGGCCGATCACGATTTTCTTTTCTGGCCTGCCAAGCCGCTTGTTCATGAAAAGCGCGGTTCTAAGTGCGGTATCGACGGCCGTGGACCCGCCGGTTGTAAAGTGCACTGTATTCAGGTCGCCTGGAGTGCGTTCTGCGATCATACGGGCCAAAACGGCCGCGGGCTCAGTCGTAAATGACCAGGGCGACGCGTAGGGCATCGTCATGACCTGCTGCGAAATGGCGTCGGCCATCTCCCGGCGGCCGTAACCGATCTGTGTGCACCACATACCGCCCGGGCCATCGATATAGCGCTTTCCGGCAGCATCCCAAAGGTAGATACCATCCGCTGTGTTGACCCGCATGTACTCATCGGAACCAAAGCCTTCGGTCCCGGCCCAAGGGTGTAGATGATGGTCGCGATCCCAGGTGACAAGATCGCCATCGGTTGGAGTGTTGCCAAGTGTGTTCACGTCTTCTTCTCCTTTAGGTGCGGGCGGGCGGTGTCGCACGTGCGCGCGGCGGTGCGAAAAAGGCTTTGGTGACGGGCGTGAGACGCGCCATTCTGGTATCCCATTTGCCTTCCTGCAGTGTGTAGATTTCCGCCATCAAACTGGATGAGCGGCTTGCATCCGGCATACGAACATGTGCCAGTGCGATGTTACGTTTGGCGGTGGGGGACCAAATTCCGGAGGTCACGTGCCCAACTTCTTTTCTGCGCCGGTTGTAGACCAATGACCCTTCCGAGGGTTTGAAGCCTTCGACATCGAAACGCATGAGGAGGCTTCTGGGAGCATCGCGTTTCGACAGCAACGCACGGCGACCATTGAAGTGGTCTTTCTCGAAGTCGACCAGCCGTCCTAGGCCGAGTTCGAATGGCGTTTGGCCCCGGTGCAACCGCTCGGTCGCATGAACGGGCTGAAAGTCCACCCCTGCGGTCAGAAATCCCGCCTCGATGCGTGCGATATTGACAGCATCGTACCCAATGGCGCGCAGTCCCTGATGCAAGCCACCTTTCCAAATTCTGTCCCAGAGATCTTCTGCCTTGTCCCAGTCGCACCAAAGCTCATAGCCGAGGTCACCGGTAAAGCCCGTCCGTGAAATCATGAGGTCAGGTTCGATCTGGACCAGATCGAATGGTTTTAGCGCGCCAACATCTAGTCCCGCAGCTTCCAACACCGCATAGGACGTCGGACCTTGCAACGAAAGGCCGGCAACGCTGTGAGTTTCATCCCGAACCGCAACATCGAAACCCCATGCCGCGTCCAGCAACCACGTCAGCATCGGTTCCTGACAGCACAAGCGCCAATCGTTGTCGCCGAGATGGAAAAGAGTCCCGTCATCGATGACCATGCCCTCTTCATCGCACCAGATTGCGTATCCAACGCGGCCCGCTGCGATCTTGCGGACGTCACGCGTGACCAGGCGATTGAGCATTGCGGTCGTGTCAGGACCTGTCAGCCTGTATTTGTGCATCGGTGAGATATCGAACACAGAGGCCTGATTGCGCAGCGCGAAATACTCGAACTCGACACTGTCGAGAACTCCGGGGGCAGCGTAACCCGCCCAGTCATACCAGTTTTGAGCGCGATTCTGCTCTTCGAGCTTCTTGTGAAAGGCGGCGGGGATTAAGCCAAGTTTCGGGTCGGTGAAGATGCTCATGGCTGCTCCTCCAGCGCCGCCAGGGCCGCATTGCGACCGGCGAGGCCCATGACATCGCCTCCGGGGTGGGTTCCAGCGCCGCACAGGTACAGCCCCTTGGGACCCATGGAATAGCGGCACATTCCGTTTGCGGGGCGAAGTGTCAGAAGCTGGTCCAGGGACATTTCCGCGTGGTGCCAGTGGCCCCCGGGCGCTCCGGTTGCGCTTTCGATTTGATCCGGTGTTATGACTTGTCTGCCTGCGATGTGATTCTTCAGGCCGGGCAGGGCGCGGCCCAGTGTATCTACGGCGATTTGCGCAAGCTGATCTTTCGCGGCTTCAGTCCAGCCGCCTTCTAGGTCGGATGGCGCGTATTGCATTATGGTCGACAACCAGCCTGATCCATCGGCTGTCTGCATCTTGAAGGCTTCGATCACCGGGGCCTTGGACATTTGTCGATATTTTGCTGGATTGAACGCAGCTTCCACGTATTCTGCGGAGGGGGCATAGATCAGACGACTATTTGCCAACCCTTCAGGCAAGCCGGGCAGTGGCATGTTGTCCTTTAATTTTAGGTTGACCTTGGCTGCTGTTCCTCGTGCCCGGATGTTCCGAATGCGCCGCATCGTTTCGATGTCAAAAACAGATGGCCCGGTCATACGGCTTGTTGGCTTAGGTGCGAGGTTGCTCAGCACGAGAGGTGCGGTCAAAGTTTGCCCATCGTTGGTTATGACGCCAGAGACGGCATCCTTGTCCACGAGAACGCGGGAAACCTCGGTTCCCGGCATCAGGACGCACCCCGCCTTTTGCGCTGCTTCAACGATTAAATCTGTCAGCGCAGACACTCCGTCCGCAGGTTGGGTAATGGTGCCCCCGTGACCCATCCGGTAGATCAGGTTGAACACGGTTCCCGAAGATCTTGGACCGGCGGCTGCCCCCCAGATTGCATCAGCAGCAAGCATCCCAGCCGCCGGTCCGTCCGACAAGTCATCAAGGACAATGTCATAGACATTGGACAGAACGACCTGCAGGAAGCGCCGCATTTCCGATTTACCCAGCCTTTTCAGTCCGATGCCCAATTTCGCCAGGCGCAGAACCTCAGCCATTCCGCCCCGCGAAAGCACAGCTTTGTGACCGCCGGGTGGTGGGGCTTCGGCGAGTTGGCGCAACAAGCCGCCATACGTAATCAACTGTTGCGTCAGATCGGACCAGGCTTTGGAGTCCGGGTGCGCTGTCCCGTCACTCCAGCAGACGCCTTCGTCACTGAAGACGATGTGCCGACCATCTTCAGCCAATGAGACCGTGGAGGTCGGTTTCCCGGCCAAAACAGGGTGTTGCAGGTCCAAACCGATGTCACTCAGGGCGCGCGGGCTGAGGTTGTAAAGCGAGTGGGCCAATGTTGGCCCCCCGTCCACGGAGTAGGACGCCATTCCACCAAAACTGTCAGATTTTTCAACGATGCAGACATTCTTGCCGCGCCGACCGAGAAGCGTTCCGGCAATCAACCCGTTGACGCCGCCACCCACGACAATTGCATCAAACTGGTTCATGCGGCATACCCCTTCATTCGGCCATGCCGTGTTTCGTTCCTCAGGATTGCGCGGGCCGCGTTGGCGCCGGGCGCACCCATAACTCCGCCACCCGGATGTGCGGACGAACCGCACAGATACAGCCCCTGGATTGGCAGGCTGTACTGCGACCACCCCGGGACCGGGCGATTGAAGAAAAGCTGGTCAAAGGTCAGTTCGCCTTGGAAAATGTTGCCTTCGGTCAAACCGACCTCGCGTTCGATTTCCAGCGGTGAACGGACTTCCATGTGCACAACGCGCTCGCGAATGTCAGGGCAAGCCACAGCCATCTGGTCCAGTACAGTTTCAGACATTGCCTTGCGCTGTTGGTCGTCCCAGTTGTCTGCCGACCGGACGCCGCCGACTTCCAGATCATATGGGGCGTACTGAACAAACACCGTCATCATATGCGCACCTGTCGGAGCCATCGTTGGGTCGATCTGGCTGGGGATCAGCATGTCAATGTACGGCTTTTCCGACCAGCGCCCCAGCTTCCAATCATCATAAGCCTTTTCCAGTTCAAAGAGGCTCTGCGACACATGCAGATCGCCCCTCAGAAAACTGGTGTGGTCTGGTGCGGCAGGAAAGTTTGGAAAGCGGTCAAGGGCGATGTTGAGTTTCGCCGAAGACCCGCGAATTTTGAAGTTCCGCACCGCTTTGGTGAAGTCATCCGGCAGATCGGCGGTATCAACGTGGTGTAAAATGGTGCGCTTGATATCCATGTTGGATGCGACGACTGGGGCATGGAAAACCTTGCCGTCTTCCAGCGCCACGCCTTCCACGCGTCCATCTTTGCTCAGGATTCTCTCGACCCCTGCACCTGTATGGATCGTACCGCCGTGATCTTTGAAAGACGCCGCAATAGCATTGGAAATCGCGCCCATGCCGCCGCGGGCGAAACCCCAGGCTCCGATGCCACCATCGATATCGCCCATGTAGTGGTGCAGCAGAACATAGGCGGTTCCGGGCGAATATACCCCAAGACCAGTACCGATAATTCCCGATCCAGCCAAATGTGCCTTGATCAGGTCGTTCTCGAAATGCTCATCCAGAAAGTCGCCAATGGACATTGTCCAGAATTTCAGCGTTTCACCAAGTTCGCGACTTCCCAGTCCGTGGGCCTTTTTGACAAGGTAAGCCATTTCGCCCAGGTCACGTGGGCGGAGCGAAGCAGGGTCCGGTGCGTCTCGAAGCAGAAACGGTCGGATAAAGCGGCATTGCCGCATGATAGATTGCGAATAGCGACGATAAGCGTCTGCATCACGTGCAGAATGGCGCGCCATCTCGCGCTTTAGGGCGTTGTGATCGGAGTAGTAGGCGAAGTAATCTCCGTCGCGTGTGAAGCTCGCACCACCTTCGTAGGGGATAACCTGAAGCCCGTATTTCGGGAGTTCGAGGTCTCTGGCGATTTCGCGCCGCAAAAGAGAGCAGACATAAGAGCAGTTCGAGTAAGTCCAGCCTTCGTGCAGCGAACGGCTGACTGCTGCGCCACCAATCCAGTCATTCTTTTCGACGACCAAAACACGCATGCCCGCACGGGACAAATAAGCGGCGGCTGTCAATCCGTTATGACCGGCACCGGCCACAATCACGTCGTATCTGTTCTCAGTCGTCAAATTTTTCATCCCTTTCCTCTCCGTTTACAGACCGGACATGATTCCGTAAAGTTTATTTGAGCGCTCAAATAAATTTTAGACCATTGACGCGTGTTTTTCGCGCACTGTAGATGGCGGTAATTCTAGGAGGAGCGGCAATTGGTCGACGCAGAGCGGAAACGCCCCCGCAAAGAGCGGAAGGAAAACGCAGATCGCCGCCGCCGGCAGCTGCTGGACGCGGCGTGCCGTTCCATACTGGCGCATGGATTGGCGAAAACGACACTTGCGACGGTCGCGTCCGAAGCCGAGCTGTCTCAGGGCGTTGCAGCCTTTTATTTCAAATCAAAGGGTGGCCTTCTCACCGAAACGCTTCGCGACTTGTACCGACGCTATGAGGAGCACTGGACGACCTCTCTGGAACAGGCAGGGGATAAGCCAGCGGAAAAGATAAGGGCACTCATCAATGCGGACTTCCACCCTGATGCATGTGGTCCGAACGTCCTGCCTTTGTGGTATGCGTTTTGGGGGGAACTCAGATTCCAGCAGCACTATGATGAGGTTGCGGAACACTTTGAAGCGCGGCGGCGCGAAACTTTGTATGCGATCTGGCAAGAATTGCTGGCCGAGGATGATGTTGCCTCTCCGGATCAAATGACGGAATGGATGGAGACGTTGACGGATGGTTATTGGCAGCGCCTGCATCTTGCGCCGGAAAACCTGAGCCGAGAAGAGGCGGAACAAGCTGCATGGGGATGCCTCGTGCGCCTGGTGCCGGGCCTGCTGACTGAAACGCCATAGCCACTTTCGGCTGAGAGGCCCCGATGTCATGACGCGAGTGCGGATCTCACAACAGCCGCTGCCGCCCAGGGCTGCGATAGTGCAGGAAGCGCGTGATGTTGCGCGACTTGCCCTGCCAATAGTCATTTCCCTTGCCGCCGCTGCTTTGATTGGCGTTGTGGATACCGTGATGGTGGCCCCATTGGGAACGCTTCCTCTGGCAGCAGTGTCGATAACGGCCTCGGTACTGATCATCTTTTACTCTGCGCTTTATGGCTTTGTGTCCGCAATTGGCGTGCGAATGGCGGAAGCCTTCGGCAAGTCCAGCGAGGAAGGGCTTGCTTCGGCCACAACTGCCGGGCTTTTGGTTTCTCTGCTCGTCGGGGTTGTCGGTGCGAGCGTAATGATCTGCCTGAAACCGGCTCTTTCCTGGATCGGACAGCCCCCGGAAGTCGTAGGCTTGCTTGGCGGCTACTGGAACGCGATGAGCCTTCTTTTGGTTCCATTCACTGTTTTCTACGCGTTAAAAGCTCTGTTTGACGCCATGAACCAACCTTGGATTGGCGTTGGGCTTGCGTTTCTTGCGGTCGGTTTCAACATTCCTTCGAATTATGTGTTGATCCACGGTGTTGCTGGCTGGCCTGGTCTGGGTCTTGTTGGGGCAGGGATCGCAAGTCTGTTGTCTCAGACGGTGCCTTTGATTGCGGCATTTGTGATTTTGGGCGCAAGGAAACGGAAATGGGACCTTCTGAGGACCGAAGGTTTTGACTGGTCTGAGTTCAAGGCGCAGATCAAAGAAGGGATCGTCATCTCCGTCGGTTACCTGGGGGAGGGGGCCGCTTACGCCGTAGCAGGCCTGATGCTTGGGTGGTTCAGCGCCGCCGCGCTTGCAGCACATCAAATCGTTTCTGCGGTCAGCGACGTTATTTACATGGTGCCGTTGGGCGTTTCGA
This sequence comes from Ruegeria sp. D4, assembly GCF_056534475.1. Taxonomy (NCBI): domain Bacteria; kingdom Pseudomonadati; phylum Pseudomonadota; class Alphaproteobacteria; order Rhodobacterales; family Roseobacteraceae; genus Ruegeria; species Ruegeria sp. D4. The sequence goes on along the minus strand of NZ_JBQFPJ010000005.1, from coordinate 138,531 downwards.
TTGCAATCTCAATACGCGTGGCTCAGGCAATCGGTGCCGGTGATAAGGACAGGCTGAAGCCAATTGTATTAGCGTCGCTTCTGGTCGTTGTGAGTTGGATGACAGTCGTTATCCTGGGTATTTTGGTTGGCCGTATTCCTCTGGCGAACAGCTTGTCAGATGATCCGAATGTCGTTTCTCTCGCGATTTCGATGTTCCTTGTGATCGCCGCAATGCAGATCGCAGATGGCGTTCAGGGGACAATGCTGGGCGCATTTCGGGGCATGATGGACAATCATGTTCCGGTTGCCATTACCCTGATTGCCTATTGGATCGTTGCTTTGCCGCTTGGATATGGATTGGGCTTTTGGCTCGGGTTCGGACCCAACGGTGTTTGGATTGGGTACGGCACGGGCCTCTCACTGGCCGCGATCGCATTGACCTATCGCTTCTTCTCCAAAAACCGTTAACCAGCGCGGTTTTCTGTCTCAAAGACCCAACTTGTCCAGGAGTTTCAGGCGCAGGATTTCTGCTTCGACAAGGGTCTCTCGGGCAAACGAAAAAGGTAGAGGTTTGAGGGGGGTAACCGGAAACTCAAGCTCATCGACTTTGATCCCGGCCGCCCACCGGGCCAGGACCCGCCCCATTGCGGTGGCGATGGCAACGCCGCGACCGTTGTAGCCCAGACCTGTCATTACGCCCGGGGTGAGTTCATGCAGGTGGGGATAGTGATCCCTCGTCAGCGCCACATACCCGCCCCACTCATATTCCCACTGAACTCCGGACAATTGGGGGAAAAGTTCAACGGAAATGCGTTTCAGTCGCTCAATTTGTTTGATGGTGGAATTGTCATAGTAGGTGCCGCGACCGCCCATCAGGAACCGGCCGTCTGCATCTTGCCTGAAGTACAAAAGAAGGCGTCTTGCGTCGGACAAGGCGTTGCCTTCTGGCAGAATTGTTTGGCGGATATTGTCGGACAATGGCGCCGTCGCCACCTGAACTGACCGAACGGGCAGGACGGATTGCGCCAGGCGCGGATGCAGATCACCAGAATAGGCGTTTGTGCAAATAAGGACCTTGTCCGAAAAGACAGCTCCGTTAGGTGTCTCAACCCGAAAGCGGCTGCCCTCTGACGAGAGCCGGTTGGCGGGCGTTTCTCCGAAGATTTCCACGCCAATGCGACGGGCTGCTTCGGCCAGTCCAAGTGCATAGTTCAGTGGGTGCAAAACTCCGCTGCGTCGGTCCAGAACTCCACCCAGATAGGCTTCTGTCCCGGTCAGACGCTGCATTCCGCCTTGATCAAGCTGAACCATGCCGCCGCCGTGATTGTCCCAATCCTCAGCAAGTTTGTGCAATTCGTTGAGTGTTTTGGTCGTATGCGCCGCGCGCAGCCATCCCGGGCGGTTTGCATCGCACCTAATGTCGTGCCGAGCGATCAAATCGAAAACAAGATCGGCCGCGTCACCGGCCATTCGGATCATTCTGTTTCCCCAGAAATCTCCAAACTTGGCCTTGATGCCGGTTGGCCCGTCCTTGAGGCCTACATTGATCTGCCCACCGTTGCGCCCAGACGCGCCCCAGCCCGGGTGTTGGGCGTCGATCAGAACAACTTTGATGCCTTCCTCGGCCAGGTGAAGGGCTGCCGAAAGGCCAGTGAATCCGGCACCAATCACCGCTACGTCTGATTGTCGCTCGCCAGTGAGTGGCGGGTATTCGGTTGAATAGCCTGCCGTTGCTGACCACAGGCTGTTTGCAATGACGGGGTTTTCGTTGCGGATCATCTATTGGCCTCGCGCGCTTGCCTTGCGGGGGGAATTGCATAGGTTTGGCGGGTGACGCCTTTCCGGACAGTATGTGAAGAATGCCTAGACTTTTGAACCAATTCGAACTGAAACCAGCCGTCAACCTCGACGCGTTCGAGCAGGCCTGGAACGCGTTTGTCGGACATTTGGTCGCGACGGGTCTGGCAACGAACGGGACGCCTTTGTGTAAACGCATTCCAGCAAGCGGTTACGATACCGACGAACAACGTGACCATTCGCTTATGGCTGTGATCGAGTTCAGGGATCAAATGCAGGCCGACGCGGCCTGGGCTGCCATCGAGGATCGCATTGAGCCACTGGGAGAATTGCATCGCAGTGTCATTTCTATGGTGCACGACCCGGTTTTCACCTTTTGGTCGGAGCTCTAGATCCATGATTGCGAACATTCGTATTGTTTTCAAATCATTTATCTTCATCATTGAATGATTATTCAATCAATGGCATAAACTCTGCAAATGTCAAACAGCCTCTTCCTGTTAAAGCGGGGCTAGGGGGCAAAGCCGATAACGAACTTGAGAAGATGGGAAGCATGCCGGTGAGTCAGACGCCAAGCGATAACACAAAACCGACAGGGCGCCGGCGTACCGAGTCCAAGGAGGTGCGGCGCCAACAGCTGATCAACGCCACAATCGACTCGATCGCACAAAACGGAATTGGTGGAACGACCATGTCCACCGTGACCGAGATTGCCGGCTTGTCGCTGGGCATCGTCAACTTCCACTTCAAAAGCAAACAGAACTTGCTGGAAGAAACGCTGTTGTTTCTTGCAAAGGAACACCATGAACAGTGGTTGGACGCTTTTGACAATGCAGGTTTACCGGCGCCCGAAAAGCTGTTGGCCATCGTCGATGCGCATTTTCACCCGCGGATTTGCTCGCCGAAGAAACTGGCCGTCTGGTTTGCGTTTTTTGGAGAGGCAGGGCGGCGCAAAGTTTACCGCAAACTGATCAATGACATCGATCTGGAGCGTTACAGCATCGCGCTGCGCCTGTGTTCGGAAATTGCTGAGGATGGCGGGTATGACGACATGCCGCCAAGGCAAGTCGCCAATATCCTGGAGGCTCTGTACGACGGAATCTGGTTGGAGCTTTTGACCTACCCGGAGAACTTTCGGCGTTCCGAAGCCCGGGATCACATCGTCGCCTTCCTGTCCAAGGTCTACCCGGATCATTTTCGAATGCCAGAATTCAAGAGCGGCAGTTGAGACAGTGCGGGTCAAATTTCCGGTTTTACAGACAAAACGGGCCTGCGCACTGCGCAGCAAACAAAAGGCACACGAATGAGCAGGGATCCTCGCTACGACATCCTTTTCGAACCAATACAAATCGGACCAGTCACTGCGCCAAACCGGTTCTACCAGGTTCCGCACTGCACAGGCATGGGCTGGCAATACCCGCGTACCCTTGCGGCCATGCGCAAGGTGAAAGCGCAAGGTGGATGGGGGGTCATATGTACGGAATACAACTCGATCCATCCATCATCTGACGACCTGCCGCATCCTTACGCGTCCCTTTGGGATGACAGCGATGTTCGGGCGCACGCTTTGATGACGGACGCGGTGCACGAATATGGCAGCCTTGCGGGTGCTGAGCTATGGTACGGAGGCGCCAACTCGAACAACCTGTTTTCCCGGTTGCCGAGCATGGACGTCGACAGCCGACCCAACGTTAAAGGGCATCCCTATCAAACCCGCGCGATGGACAAGCAGGACATCCGGGATTTGCGCCGGTGGCACCGCAAGGCCGCCTTGCGGGCGCGAGACGCGGGCTTTGACATTGTCTATGTCTACGCGACGCACGGATACCTTATCTCGAACTTTCTGCATCCACGGGTGAACACGCGCAGCGACGAATATGGCGGCAGCCTGGAAAACAGGGTGCGCCTGACCCGTGAACTGATCCAGGAAACCAAGGACGCCGTTGGGGACCGGTGCGCTGTGGCGGTCCGTTTCTCAGCAGACGAAGAGATCGGTGAGGATGGCCAGCCCATCTATGGTGAGCGTCGCGAGATGTTCGAGATGCTCGCTGATCTTCCGGATTTGTGGGATATCAACATCGCAGATTACTCGGTCGAGATGGGCGTTTCCCGTTTTACCAAAGAGGCAGCTCTTGAACCCTACATGTATTGGGTCAAGGCCGTGACGGATAAGCCCGTCGTGACTGTGGGTCGCTTCACGTCACCCGATACAATGGTCTCGCAGGTCAGGCGCGGAATTACGGATTTTATCGGTGCCGCGCGCCCGTCAATCGCTGATCCTTACCTTCCCAAGAAAGTCGAAGAAGGGCGCCTGTCTGCGATCCGTGAATGCATCGGGTGCAATGTCTGCTATGCCAGCGACACGATTGGCGTGCCAATTCGTTGCACGCAAAACCCGACAATGGGAGAGGAATGGCGCAAGGACTGGCATCCCGAAATCATTCGAAAGAAAGCTTCCGATGCACGCGCTCTGATTGTCGGGGCAGGGGCTGCTGGTCTTGAAGCCGCGCGGGCGCTTGGGGCGCGTGGGTATGATGTCCTGCTGGCAGAGGCTTCTCGTGAAATAGGCGGTCGGGTTGTGCGCGAAGCGGCACTTCCGGGCATGAGCGAGTACATTCGCGTCAGGGACTATCGCGAGCAGCAATTGATCGAAATGCCCAATGTTGAAATCTACCGGGAAAGCCCGCTGACGGCTGACGATATCTTCGCGGTTGAAGCTGACCACGTTGCAATCGCCACGGGCGCGACCTGGCGAAATGATTACCATGACGAGGAACGTTTCGTCCCGGTCGCGGAAGGAGCCGCCTTGAACCGCGTTTACACTCCCGATGACATCATGGATGGAAGGATTCCCGATGGGCCAACTCTCGTTTTTGACAGTGATGGCTATTACATGGCCAGCGTCATTGCCGAAAAAATTAGGGCGCGAGGTCACACCGTAACGTTTGTCACACCGTCCGACAGTGTGGCTGATTGGGCTGGAAAAACGTCCGAGCGTTGGCGCATCCGAACACATTTGCTTCGCCTGGGGATCGAGATCATGCCGTCAAAGACCCTCGGTCAGTTCGATGGCGAAATGGCGCATTTGAATTGTCTCTACGGCGGATCAGGTAAGACCTTACCCGTTGCCAACATTGTGATGGTGACAGCCCGGAAACCAAATGACGGCTTGTATCGGGAATTGAGCAGTCGGACGAAAACTGCGGAATTGCCATTCAGCCTCCGCCGCATTGGCGATTGCGATGCGCCCGCGATTATCGCGGCAGCAGTCTATGCCGGGCATAGATACGCCCAGGAATTGGATAGTTCCGTGGATGTGGACGTCCCGCTCAAACACGATCGTGTCGATGTCGGGCAACAGCTCATTTGACCGCTCGGTGCGGCCATCTCGATAAACACCTTGAAATGCAGGAGAAATCTGTGATGCCGGAAGGTCTGGTTATCCGCCCGCTTGAGTCGAAAGACAAGGAAGAGTGGCGCCGCTTGTGGACTGCCTATCTGGAGTTCTACGAGACCACCGTCCCGGAAGAAGTCTACGAGATTTCTTTCAGCAGGCTGTTGTCAACAGATACAGGTGAATACAACTGCCTCATTGCTGAACTGGACGGACAACCGGTTGGATTGGCACATTACCTGTTTCACAGGTTTATGTGGTCCGTCGAGGATACCTGCTATCTGATGGATCTGTTTGCAGACCCCGAGGTCCGAGGAAAGGGTGTCGGCCGTGCTCTGATCGAGGCCGTTTTTCAAACCGCAAAGCAGCATGGTGTTCCAACAACTTACTGGACCACTCAGGAGTTCAACTACAAGGGCCGAATGCTATACGACGAAGTGGCAAAACGAACGCCATTCATTGTCTACGAAAAAGACGAATAGTCAGCAGCGTCATTTCTGAAGGCCTTGGGCTGAGGAGGGCGGGTGTCTTTGACCACCTCGTTCAATGATCAAACCCAGCGCATTTGCTTGATTCAAGACCAATGCCGAGATCATTCGCCCAATATTCGGCACGTTTTCTTTGCGTTACACGACGTTCTTGCTACTGTCGGCTGACAACAAAGTCGATAGGGGGAATATGTCATGAAACGCGCCGAACTGCTTTACTCTGGAATTGATCGTCGGAGCCTGCTTTTGGGCGCGAGCGCCGCAGCCAGCCTCGCGACATTTCCCAAACGCCTCATTGCGCAAGAGCCTTTGAGCGTTGCGGGCATTTACACCGTTCCAGTTGAACAGCAATGGGTCAGCCGCATCCACATTGCGGCGGAAGCGGCGAAAGATGCGGGCCAGATTACTTATGCCTTTACCGAGAACACGGCCAATACCGACTATACCCGGGTCATGCGGGAATACGCCGAAGGCGGCGCCAAGCTGATCGTGGGCGAGATTTTCGGGGTCGAGGCAGAAGCACGGGAGGTGGTTCTGGATTACCCCGATACCGCGTTCCTGTTGGGTTCGTCTTTCCTTGAAGATCCGGCCCATCCCAATCTGGCCGTTTTCGACAACTATATTCAGGACGCTGCCTATCTTACCGGTATCATCGCCGGCGCCATGAGCGAGTCTGGCAATATCGGAATGGTTGGCGGTTTCCCGATACCAGAGGTCAACCGGCTCATGCACGCGTTCATGGCTGGCGTGCGCGAAATGAAACCCGACGCGACCTTCCAAGTTTCGTTCATCGGCTCGTGGTTCGATCCGCCCAAAGCGAAAGAGACGGCTTTTGCGATGATCGAAAATGGTGCAGACGTGATGTATGCCGAACGCTTCGGCGTTTCCGACGCGGCGCAGGAGCGCGGCGTTCTGGCGATCGGCAATGTCATCGACACTCAGGCGGACTATCCGGATACGGTGGTTGCCTCGGCGCTCTGGCATTTTGAACCTACGATGCAAGCGGCTCTTGCGGCGGTCGCCGACGGCAGCTTTTCGGCGGCCAATTACGGGCTTTACTCCTACATGAAGGAAGGCGGCTGCTCGCTCGCGCCTCTGGGCACATTCGAGGGCAAGGTGCCTGCCGATGCGATGGCGCTTGTTGCTGAACGAGAGGCTGCAATTCGGGCGGGTACTTATGTTGTGGAAGTGGACGATTCAGAGCCTGTGTCCTCCTGATGTCCAACGGTAGTTCGGCGCAGGAGGTTGTCCTGCGCCTTAATGGCATCACCAAGCGATTTGGCAATTTAACGGCCAATGACTCGGTTGACGTGACGCTTCACCGGGGCGAGGTCATCGCGCTTCTTGGTGAGAACGGCGCTGGCAAGACGACGCTCATGAACATCCTGTTCGGGCACTACACTGCGGACGAAGGAACCGCAGAGGTGTTTGGTCAAGTCTTGCCTGCCGGTGCAACCGGTGCAGCGCTGCGGGCCGGTGTCGGCATGGTTCACCAGCATTTCACGCTTGCCAATAACCTTACTGTTCTCGAAAATATCCTTCTGGGCACTTCTTCCCTTTGGTCGTTGGGCCGTGGCCGCCAGAAGGCGCAGTCACGCGTGATGAAACTGGCCGAAGAATTCGGGCTGGCCGTCGACCCATCGGCCAAGACAGGGCAGTTGTCGGTCGGCGAGCGGCAGCGCGTGGAAATCCTGAAGGCACTGTATCGCGATGCCCGCATCTTGATTTTGGATGAGCCGACAGCGGTGCTGACACCACAGGAAGCTGACGCGCTGTTCGAGACACTGCGCCGGGCTGTCGATCAGGGCCTTTCCGTCATCTTTATTTCCCATAAACTGCACGAGGTTATGGCAATCTCGGACCGGGTTCTTGTGCTGCGCCATGGCAAGCTGGTCGGGGAAACGCGCACGGATGAAACGACGCCTCATGCCCTTGCTGAGCTTATGGTCGGGGAAGAGATTACCCAACCCGTTCCATCCGAGGCCAAGCCCGGTGCCGTTCTACTAAGCTTGCGCGGTGTCTCTGCGCATCCGCCTGGGCACCGAACCGGCCTTCGAAACATCGATCTGGATCTGCGTGCAGGCCAGATAATGGGCCTTGCCGGTGTGTCCGGAAACGGGCAGGGCGCACTGGCCGATTTGCTGTCGGGCGAAGCCAGGCCAGAAAGCGGAGAGATGTGGCTTGGTCAGGAAAAGGCGCCACCCTGGTCTCCTCGCGCGTCCCTTGCGGCCCGGATCGGGCGCATTCCCGAGGATCGCCACAGCACTGGCAGCATTGCAGATTTCTCGTTGACCGAAAATGCCATCCTCGAAAGCTACAGGAATCCGGGGATCAGCCGAGCAGGTTGGATGCGCTGGGCCGCGGCACAAGCCTTCGCGCAGAAGGTGATCGCGCGATACGATGTGCGTTGTCCCGGTCCGGATACGCGAATTCGTCTGCTTTCGGGCGGCAATATGCAGAAACTCATCCTCGGGCGGGTTCTTGAATCCGATCCGGAAATCATCCTCGCCAACCAGCCCGTGAGAGGGCTTGATATCGGGGCCGTAACCTACGTTCAGGAGCGTCTGATAGCAGCCAGAGATGCGGGCGCGGCGATCCTGCTGATATCGGAAGACTTGGACGAAATCATGGGGCTTGCGGACGTGATCCGGGTGATGTCCGACGGCCGGCTCTCGCCTGAGTTCCCCCGTGGAACGATAACCCCCGCCGAGCTTGGGCGATGGATGGCCGGGGAGGGGTTTGAACGTGCGGCTTGAACCGATTGCCAACCCGTCCCTCGCCCGATCCGTGGGATTTCCAGCGGTGGCATTGGGGCTTTCGATCGTTATGGTATCGTTTCTCGTTCTACTTGCAGGGGCCAATCCTTTCGCCACGTTGGGACTGATACTAAAAGGAGCCGCAGGTTCGAAGTTCGCCGCGCTTGAGACCCTGAACCGGGCAACACCTTTGATCTTCACAGGTCTGGCGGTAGCCGTCGCCTTCCGCGCAAAGCTGTGGAACATCGGGGCGGAAGCACAGCTTTACATTGGCGCGCTTGTGACAGTCCTCTTCGGGACGTCGGCGTTGGGCCTGCCGGGGCCGCAACCACTGATACTGGTCGGTCTCGCCTCGATGCTGGGAGGGGCGCTGATGCTGCTGGGCCCGGTCATTCTCAAGACGCGTTTCGGCGTTGATGAAGTGGTGACGACATTGCTGCTCAACTTCATCGTGCTTCTTTTCATCTCGCTTCTGCTGGAGGGACCGCTCAAGGATCCCATGGGGATGGGGTGGCCGAAATCGCCCAGGCTGGATGCAGAAGCGCGCCTTCCTCGGATTGTCGAAGGGCTTCGTCTGCACTGGGGCTTTGCGCTGGCACTGATCTGTGCCGTGGTCGTCTGGGTGATTGAGACCCGGACCACGCTTGGTTACGAAATCCGGGCGGTGGGTCAGAACCCGACGGCTGCCCGTTTTGCGGGTATCCCTGTAAATCTTGTGCTCTTGAAAACCGCGTTTCTTTCGGGCGGGCTTGCGGCTCTGGCAGGTTTTTCGGAAGTCGCGGGGCTCAAGGGGTCCCTTACGCTGGATCTGAGTCCGGGCTTTGGCTACACGGGCATTATCGTCGCCATGCTTGCGCTACTTCACCCTCTTGGCGTCGTTCTTTCGGCGATTTTCGTAGCGGGCGTATTCGTCGGTGCCGACGGTATGAGCCGCGCTGCGAGTGTTCCGACCTATATCGCAGACCTTCTATTGGCGACCGCACTTTTGTTCATGGTCCTCGCCATCTTGCTGACGCGGTTCAGGATCGTGAGGGGCTGATGGAGATCTTCGAAATCCTCCTCTCTGCCAGTTTTTGGGCAGCTGCTGTGCGCATTGCTTCTCCGTTGATCTTTGCGACGATGGGAGAGTTGATCTGCGAACGCGCGGGGGTTCTGAACCTCGGGATCGAAGGAATCATGGTGGCCGGCGCCTTTGCCGGTTGGATGGCGGTCTATGTCGGTACCGGACTGTGGGCCGGTGTTTTCATTGCGATGCTGGCAGGTATGCTTTTCGGGCTTTTGCATGCGACGCTCACGGTGCCCTTTGGGTTGTCGCAGCATGTCGTGGGGCTTGGGATTACGCTTCTGGCGACATCAGCCGCCTATTATGCGTATCGCCTGGCCCTGCCGGAAGTCTCAAGCCCCCCGCGGATCAAACCCTTTCAACCACTTGAGGTTCCGATACTGTCGAAGATACCCGTTCTGGGGCAGGCGCTGTTCAACCAAACCCCGTTAACCTATCTGGCTTTTGTTATCGTTGGCGTAACTGCCTTCGTACTGTACCGGACGCCGCTGGGACTGGCCCTTCGGGCAGCCGGAGAGAATCCCTCTGCTGTAGAGGCTCAGGGTCTGTCTGTCACCGCGCTTAGAATGGGGGCGGTCATCATGGGGTCTGGTCTGATGGCTGTCGGGGGCGCGTTCCTCACCATGTCGGCCTTTGACAGCTTTTTCTTTGAGATGGTCAACGGGCGCGGCTGGATCTGTATCGCATTGGTGGTTTTCGGTGCTTGGCGGCCAGGCAAGGCATTGTTGGGTGCGCTACTTTTCGCTGCCTTCGATGCCCTGCAAATCCGCCTGCAGCAGACGGGGCTGGGGGCCCTCGTTCCCTACCAGATCTTCTTGATGATCCCTTACATCCTTTCGATCCTTGCATTGATCCTGATGTCGCGTCGTGCCGAAGTGCCAGCGGCGCTGATGATACCCTACAACCGCGGAGAACGCTGATGGCAAGCTTCGATATTCTTGTGAAGGGCGGGCGGCTGCCCGACGGAAACGTCGCCGATATCGGAATAACAGGCGACCGTATCACGGCAATCGGGCAGTTGGACGGCGCCGAGGCTGGTGCAATCATCGACGCGACCGGCGACCTGGTCTCGCCGCCTTTTGTCGACCCCCATTTTCATTTGGATGCAACGCTTAGCTATGGCATCCCTCGGATAAACGCATCGGGTACGCTGCTGGACGGGATCGGCCTTTGGGGCGAACTCAAGCAGGTGACAACGGTCGATGAAATGGTCGACCGAGCGCTTTCATACTGCGACTGGGCGGTCTCTATGGGCCTGCTTGCGATCCGGAGCCATGTGGACACCTGCGATGACAGCCTGAAGGGCGTCGAGGCCATGTTGCATGTGCGCGAAGTCGTTCGGCCTTACCTGGATCTTCAGCTTGTCGCCTTTCCCCAAGACGGTCTGCTGCGTGACCCCACAGCCCATGCCAATACATTGCGGGCGCTCGACATGGGGGTCGATGTCGTCGGCGGTATCCCACATTTTGAGAGGACCATGGCGGATGGCGCTGCCTCGGTCCGCATCTTGTGCGAAATCGCCGCTGAACGGGGCCTTCCGGTCGACATGCATTGTGACGAAACCGACGATCCTCATTCTCGGCATATCGAAACATTGGCCTATGAAACGACGCGACTGGGATTGCAGGGGCGGGTGGCAGGGTCTCACCTGACCTCAATGCATTCCATGGACAACTACTATGTCTCAAAGCTGCTTCCTCTGATCGCCGAGGCCGAAATCAGCGCCATTCCGAACCCACTGATCAACATTATGCTTCAGGGTCGGCATGACACTTTCCCGAAACGGCGCGGGCTGACCCGGGTGAAGGAAATGCAGGCTGAAGGTATCCGAGTTGGCTGGGGGCAGGATTGTGTGCGCGACCCCTGGTATTCGCTGGGAACCGCAGACATGCTTGACGTTGCTTTCATGGGGTTGCACGTCGCTCAGATGTCGTCTCCAGAAGATATGAGGCGGTGTTTTGACATGGTCACGGTTGAAAATGCTGCAATCCTCGGACTTGAAGACTATGGCCTTTACGAGGGCGCCATGGCCTCGCTTTTGGTTCTGGACGCCGGGGACCCCATTGAAGCTGTCCGCCTGAGACCTGACCGGTTGGTGGTGATCTCAAAGGGAAATGTGGTTTCCAAAAAGCAACGTAACGATAGCCGCCTCGCCCTTCCTGATCGGCCGAAAAGCGTGCGTAGGCGGCACTAGGGTTTCTGTGACGGTCTCGTCATGATTTTTCTTTGAAGGGTCGGGGGCTTTCGTAGCCTCACTCAATGGTTTTACGATTGGACTGGACGAACTATAGCCCGGTCTAGTCTGCGTTCTGTTTTGCGTACAAGCTACTGTTAATAAATAATAAGTGGAAACGCGACATTTGCGTGAATCCCGTTTTGAAACCAATATCTGGATCGATGAACCGTAGCTGAAAATCATGAAATAGCTGGGTGTGCCTTGACCCGTTTACCAAGGCGGACCGCAGGAAATGCTGGCGAACAGGGTCTCTGACCTCATTGATCTTTGTCAATATTGGCAAGGGTCAGAAGTGGTACAATCGGCGATAACAAAGGGGGTTCCCATGGAAGACTTAGTCCAAATTGGAAGAGCATTCGTTCAGGCCATGCGTGATCGCAGGGGGCTTATAAGCGTTGACGAAATGTACGCCGAAAACGCCCAGTCGATTGAGGCGGTTGTGCCGCCGGTTCGACAGTTTCGTATCACAAAGGGCCGGGACGCCATCAAGGGAAAGAGAGAGGATTGGCTGGCAGCGCATGAATTCCACGAACTCGATGTAGACGGACCCTATGTGCATCCACCCAACCGCTTTGCAGTGCGATTTAGTGCCGAAGTAACCCAGAAGGCCACAGGAAAACGTATGACCCTGAGCGAGATCGCCGTCTATTCTGTGGCAGAAGGCAAGATCGTAATGGAAGAGTTCTTCATGTTGCCGAAGTAGGAAGAACAACCATCATCTAAGTGGCTGCTTTTGTTGGGTTTGTGCGCTCGGCGAGTTTCCTGCCCGCAGTGACATCCTGGAGGGAGATCCGGAATGCAACGCAGAACTTCGACGTATTTCATTGGCGCGGATACTAGCGATGTATCGATACTTGAATGCGCCGATGCTGCCCAACGTCAGCGCGGCCATTTGACTTGCCTTCTGATCGCGGCGCTACCGAACCTGCCTTACTTGAAGTACGGATCCAGCAAATTCGTCGAGGCGGGTTTGCCCGCAAACTGGTTGGATCAATTGGAAGAGAAAAAGGCGACCTTAAAGTCCCGTGCGCGTGAAGTTGAAGCACTGCTTGCGCGCTCGGGCGCATCGGCGAGCGTCACGGTTTTCATGGGTTCCGGTGCGGACCTTAAGACTCTGGCGGCGCGCCAATCGTACTGCTGTGATGTCGCATACCTGGACCCGGAACTGCGCAATGACCCCGAAGTGTTTCACGAGGTTTGCCATGGCGTCTTGTTCCATTCGCCAGTCGCCATGATGATCAACGGAGACCCATATACCCAACGCGAGCGCATTTTTCTGGCGTGGAACGATAGTCTTGCTGCATCCAGAGCGGCCCATTTGGCTTTACCCTATTTTCTGGAAGCCAAGGAAGTTGTGATTGGTTGTTTCGATCCGCCGTTAGCACATGACCCGGAAAGTCAGGACCCCGGTACGGACATCGCCGCATGGCTCAGACACCACGGCTGTAGCGTGACCGTAGCGCATTTCCCGAGCGGCGGACTACCGATCGAACAGTGCATACAGGAACGTGCGAAGGAGGCCGGCTCTGACCTTATTGTTATGGGCGCTTACGGGCAGTCATACCTACGCGAGTCGATTTTTGGTGGAACTACAAGGGCCATGCTGCAACAAACCGGTCTTCCGGTTCTATTTGCGCACTGACTGACGCAAGTGGACGTCCAGTGTTTGTCTGGGTTCGATGGTCAGGTCCAAACACTATGAAAGAATGGGTTCAGTGTATTGAGTTAGGAATTGTCTGATATTGTCCGGTAGTTCCCATCCAGAAACCCCTTCACAATCGACGTGAGTTCGTCCCAGTCTGTGAATTCCCGCACGCCATCTCTCGGATCGATCTTCCGACCCAACAAGACGACGTGTTTAACGATCTCTTTCTCAAAATATCCGTAGCTGTCGGGTCTCACCGCGCCTGCGACCAATGCTGACGCATCTGGTTCGAAACTCGTTCGCAACAACATCTCGGTGAGGTAGTCGCGGGCTTCCTCGCGCCCCGATGCAAAGGCCGCCTTTAGACCCACAGAAAGCACGAGTGTTTTTCGTTTCACCAACTCGTCTTTAAACGACGCGATGAAAGCTTCGAATGAGGCAGGGTGTCGACGTTCGTGAACAGGGGCCAACAGAACAACGCGATCCACATCGTCCAGTTTTACCTGACCGGGAAGTTGATCGGTATTGATCAGTCTTGTGTCAAAGCCGGATTTCTTCGCGACATTGCTGATAAAATGCGCAATTTTGGCCGTCTGGCCCTCAACAGTGGCAAAGACGATAAGTACTGTCATTCCGATCCTCCCACAAATCGGTCTGAGAAGCGTTTCAAGTATTATGAATTGGCGTGAGTTCGCCTTTGATCTTAATCAAAGGCGCAAGTTGAGGCTGGCGATTCCAATACATTGAACGTGTTTCTGAAATTTGCATGACGACGCCTTACGCGGGGAAGAATTTCTGCTGTGATGGCTGGTCTTCTCTGCACTACCCAGTGGACGTCCGCGCTATCTCAGGGCAAATAATAAGATTGCGACGCAAACAGTAACATTGATGGACCACACTGCCAGTTTGACCCGTCGGCGCGCGGACAGGTTTCTAAACGGATCAATCATAGTCAAACCTTTCAGACAGAACCCGATGCGAAGGTGTTCCCCGGGCAACAAGGTGATCTTCGACAGTGTCCATCATGGCAGTGGGGCCGCAGAGTACGAAAAGCCAGTTGTCATAATGTTCTGAAGAAAGCGTTCGGTCCAAGAGGGCGCCGTCGATCCAACCTGTTTCACCGCTCCAGTTCTTCGGGGGCTCGGATAGAACAAATACAGTATCTTCCCTGGTCAGTTCTTCCCGATAAACAATCTGCTCCTCGATCCGGTTTCCATAGATGAGCTTGATATCGCGTCGCTCTGCGCTCAGACGAACTTGGCGCAGTATGCTGAGCAAAGGGGCGATGCCGACACCACCTGCGATAAGAACAATGCCTTGTTCAGCGCGTTTGCCGACCGAAAGGTTCCCGTGGGGGCCATCGAGATAGGCCAGCGTATCCGGCGCGATCTGCCCGAGACTGCCTGTGAAATCCCCAAGCTCTTTTATCACGAATGAAACTTCAGGACCTTCACCCGGTGCCGAGCTAATCGAAAACGGATTTTCACGCTGTGAAAAGACGTTGTGCCCCACATTGAGCCAGGCAAACTGGCCCGCTTCAAAGCTGAGGCCCTGGTGACCGACCGGTTTGAGGCGCAATTCCCATTGCTTCGGTGTCAGACGAGTGACCGAGGAAACACGCCACGGTTTCCGCATCTTAAACAAGGGGCGGACAAGATAGACATAAAGCAGAGTACCAACGGCAATGCCGGTCATTGCGAGCCACAGATATGTCAGTGACGGATGCCCACCGTAGCGACCTGCATGGATTGTGTGATGAAGAAGCAAACCGGCCAATGACAGAGCACCGAGACCGTGCAAAAGACGCCATGTTTCGTATTTGTATTCAAGGCTTTTTCGGGCGACCGCCGAGGCGACCAGAACGACGATCAGAAAAAAGGCCCCAATCCCCGAGGATAGCACTGGAAAGTCTGTCGTAATCGTCAGTTGGCGCGATACGTCCCACGGGCGGTGTCCGCCAGAAGGCGTGCCCTGGTAAAGTAGCGGGTGTATCAACGCAAAAACGAGTGCCGCGCGCGCCATCAGCTGATGCATGCGCATGGTCACATCCATGCCCACACCGGACGAAATGAACCTGAAGCGCCCGGAGAGCAGGAACTCTACCAGAATGATCGAAAATCCAATCATTCCCAGCCCGGATGCAAGTTCTTGGTGAAAAGATCGCGGTGGCCAGCCAAGTGACCAGGAAAAGCCCAACGGCGCCAAGATCAGCAGAACATAGATCAGCGCCAGATAGGGCCATTTCATATGGTTTTGCTCCACTGCGCCAGAGTTAGGCCATTCCCGCTGTCTCAAGTGGCTAGGCTAGGCGAGCCCCGGTTGGCGATCAAGCTTCCTGTGATCGGGTGTTTTCCCGTCCGGAACACTATGCCTGTTGGAGTGCTGTCATGTTCCGAAATGGTGGCAGAAGACTGGCCGGTCCGAACGGCCAGGCGGGAAAAAGATGCGAGCATTCCCTTGCGCAAGATCAAGGTCCTTGACCGGGGTTTCTGCGATAATACGGCGTCCGTATAGCCGGACAAAAGGAGGAGGTTCAGAAATGCTTGAAGACAAAAAGTCCCCGCAACTTTTCACCGGAACGCATCCGCTCTCCGACAACTTTCGACGTGAAATGGAAACCCTGATGTCCCGGTTCTTAGGAGGCGGATCTTCGTTTTTGCCACTGGAAACGGCTGCGCAACGTACGGGTCTGCCATCTCTTGATATGTCCGGCGCAATTTCCCCGGCCATTGATGTTCAGGAGACGGATACGGCAATCGTTCTGACGGCGGAATTGCCCGGTCTGGAAGAGGACGATGTTGAAATCGAAATCAAGGATCGCCGCCTCACCCTGCGAGGCCAGAAGAAGATCACACATGATGAGACGGGCGACCTGCGTGTCAGCGAAAGAAGCTATGGCAGCTTTTCACGGGCAATGACGCTGCCGGACACTGTTGATGTCGAGAATATCTCGGCCACCTTCGACAAGGGCGTTCTGAGCATCAACATGCCGAAAACCGAACCTCGGGATCCCAGCCGCAAGATCAAGGTTTCATCCAAATAGGTGGCATTTCGGCTGGGGCTTGAAACTGAAGGCCGATCATCGGTCGGCCTTCTTTGATTTGCAATCCAAGGAGTGTGCGGTTTGGTGAACCTGCTGGCACGGATTTGATGCTAAACTGACAGAGAAATCCAATCCTTCCTAGCGCCCAAAACGAAGCAATAGGTTTTGTACAGCCGTGTGCTAAAGTACCTCTGCTTGGCCTTTGAAAAGGGGGCTAAATTGCGGAACTCAGACGCGGCTGACACAAGCTCATCGCCGTGCCCCGACGAGGGGGGCGTGCGTGCCCTCCTTGAAAATTTGACCGGACCGTCGCGCGGGAACGTGAGCTGGTTGGCCGACAATGCCCTTACTGTTTCGGTTGGTGAAAGCCGGGCGTTGAGTCTTCGCCCCAAAGACGACATGCCTCCGCACGACAACGATATCGCAACTCTTCAGTGGGCGGACGGTGGCTATTCAATAACTGCGTCGTCTGGGCGTAATGTCTGGGTGAATGGGCGCAAAATATCGTCCGCGAGTCTCGGGCACGGCGACATGATCGAGTTCGGCGAAAAGGGCCCAATGTCCCGGTACAGGTTATGTAGCAAAACCTACCCGGCGCGTCATACGGTCGAAGAAATCCTAAGTGACGCCTACGCTTACGCCCGAACAAGCCGGCGGCCGTTTGCCAAAAGGATGTCCGGCGCGCTGCGCGACAGCAGTCGTCGGCTAGCGTCTCAGACGACAGTTCTGTTCAGGATCACGGTCGTCGCCGCACTTCTTCTGATCGCGGGCCTTGTGTTTCTGCTTTATCAAAACGATCAAAGGTTGGCGGACAGTATCCAACAGGAATCCCGCAAGATCGAAGCGGTTGCGGTGATGCTTGCACAGACACGTGAAGATGCGCTGACCCCGGATGATCTGGCCTCGTTGCGGGATGCCTTTGAAAACCAAGTCACGTCAACCGAGCAGCGTCTCGGAACCCTTGAACAGCGAGCAGGCGCATCGACACGGGTAATTACCGCCTCATCTAAGTCTGTCGCATTCATTCAGGGTGCCTACGGGTTGCGTCATCTGGAAAGCGGGAAGCTCTTGCGGCACATGTTGGGGCCGGACGGAGAAAACCTGAAAACCCCGTTTGGGCAGCCCTGGATCGAACCGGACGGCACGGGCGAACCCGCTGAATTCCAGTTCACGGGAACCGGTTTTCTGCTGGAAGGTGTTCCGCTTATGGCCACCAATCGCCATGTTGCCTTGCCGTGGACGTCCCGCGATCGGGTGGACGCTTTGAAAAGTGCGGGGTTGGAAGCGGAAATGCTGAGGCTGCTGGCCTATTTGCCAGGTCAACCGGATCCGATTGAGGCCAAGTTGGAGAAGTTCAGCGAAACGGCCGATGTCGCTCTTTTGTCAGTAGCTCCTGATCGGGTTCAGGGGCTGGGCGTGCCGTTGGCGGATGAACCGCCAAACGCTGGCGAAGAAGTCTACCTGTTGGGATACCCGACAGGCCTGAAGGCGCTGATTGCGCAGGCGGGGCCGGGCTTTCTTCAAACACTGGAGAAGGAAGGTTCGGTCAATTTCTGGTCCGTTGCTTCCCGATTGTCCGAGCAAAGCAAGATTCATCCGCTGGCCAGCCGGGGGATCGTTGCCAGAGCAAGCCCGGGTTCCATCGTTTACGACGCCGAAACCACAACCGGCGGAAGCGGAGGACCCGCCTTGAACCGGCGAGGCGAGGTAGTCGCCATCAACGCCGCGATCCTGCCTGAGTTTGGCGGCTCCAACATTGGCGTTCCGGTTGCGCACCTCAAAGAACTGTTGAGCGAGGCAGAAGGCCTGTAGTCAGTCGCTCGTTCGGAAGCGGGACTTCTGTACAAGGAAAACCGCCGCCAGCGGGACCGTGAGAGTGATCAGGGCGGCTGCAATCAGCAGATACCCGAGTTGGCTGTAGTCGGCAGTCGAGGTAACGACACCCGTTTCCGGATTGGTCACCGCGCGTGTAACGACGAATGTTTGGTTCAGGTATTTTGTTCCGAGACTGGCCGCCGACAACGCCATGTTGGTGAACGATGCCATCACCGCAAAAAAGGTCGCTTTCAGTTGGACCGGGGCGTTGCGTGCGATCCAGGCCAGCAACGGGACCATGGCAATTTGCCCAAGAGGCGATTCAACAGCCGTGTCGAGAATGGCAATGAATCTGGCGTCGACAACTCCGCCTGTATGCGCTGCTGTCCATTCATGAACGCCGTAGTAAAGGGCAAGGTTTGGAAGAGAGAGCAGACCAGCCGCGATCGTAAGCACCACCACCACGTGGGCGATTGAGCGTTTGGCCATGAATGGCCGCAGGACGATCAATCCAAGCAATGCCAGCAAGGACGTCAGCAGAGCCAGGATTGCCAAAAACTGCTCGTCGAACCCCAATTCGTCAATTTCAAACCACGTCAGTCCCGGCCCCGGCAGCGGAACTGCACGGAACACGAAAATGATTATTGCCGTACCGACCAGGGCTTTCGCATGGGCGGGTTCCAGTTCTTTCAGAAGACGGGACATGAGGTACAGGATCACCGTGAGAGAAACGGTAAACACCACCTCTTGCGCAAACTCGAATTCCGCAGTTCCCAACACAATGCTGAACACAACAAATGCGAGGCCACCAAGCAATATGGACCATTTAACCTCGGTCACCTCATCCGGGGTATGCAGTGGGTGACCTTGACGAAGCCGCTGACGTTGTATCAGTGAGTGCAGCACCACACCGCTGACGGACAGCACAGGGATGATCAACGCAATCAGGTAAACCTGGCCGTAGAGAGCAAGCCGGTCAGACTTTTGCAGATCTTCCGTTCCTGAGAATATCCAGATGTTGACGGCCGCAACCGCTGCAAACCCTGAGATGATCGAAACTCTGCCCAAGGTCTGCATTGTCGTGTGCTGGGCGCGGGTTTCTTCAGGCGTAAACGCAAGGCCGTCCTGGTCGACCTTGGGAACCGCCTCGACCGTCATGGCGTCGGCGACAACATCCTGAATGGCATAGCCGGAAGGCGCCAGAAGCAGGGCGACAACATACCAGTCTTCCAGCGGCATGACGCCGGCCATCCGAGTGGGCGCGGTCACAAGCCCGTACATTGTGAGCAGGGACAGGGTAATCAGGGACGCGCCAAACAGGATCAACAGGGATTTCCAGCGCCAGAACAGATCCACGATGTGGCCCAGCGGCATTTTGAGAATCCAGGGAAGACCGGCCCAAAATGCCAGACCTGCGACAAAAGACGCTGATAAATCGAGGTAATCCTTCAGGAAAAAGGCACCGACAACCGAGGTCAAACCGGAGACGCCAGCCGCGAAGTAGACCATCAAAGGCGGCAGATAGGACCATTGCAACTGCTGAGCCAGATCCACAAAGGTTCTGTGCCACCAATCTGAGAGCTGCGTTCCTGTCGAAGATCGGTCAGTGGTCATATGCCAACCTGGAATTGCTGATGGCCCGTTTGCCTTTGCATTTAGTTAGAGAAATCCAGCTCCGAAAAGCAATGCACTGGTGATCACGCCAAGGATCGGAACGAAAAGAGGCACCCGGAAGTGTTCTTCAGACCCGTTCGGTTTCACCTTCAGAAGGATCAGCGAGACATTGACGAGGACAAAGACCCCCAGAACAATCTGTGATGTGCGCTCCGCCAAGATCCCAATCGGTACGGTTTGGGTCAGAAGAAGGATTGTTGCGACAACGAGCAGTGTGGCAACCACAGGCGTCTGGGTTGCTTTAGGCACAATGGCCAGGGCTTTTGGCAGGTGGTCCCTGTCAGCCAGCCCATAGATCACCCGCGATGCCATGATCATCTGGATCAGGACACCATTAACCGTCGCCACGATCGCAACTGCAGAAAATCCCTGTTTGATCACCTCGGGGGCATTAGCAAAAACAAGTGCAAGTGGCGCAGCAGACGCTGATAGAACATCGATCGGGACAACCAGCAGCACCGTCAGCGATGTCCCAAGATACAGTACCGTCGCCAGTATGAGCGTCAGCAAAATTGCTTTCGGGATGGTACGAACAGGGTCAATGACTTCTTCGGCGACATTTGCCATGTCCTCAAAACCGACAAATGCAAAAAAAGCGAGAAGAGATGCAGCGAAGATGCCTCGCCACGCTTCAAGCTCAAGTGGAGGGAGCATGGAGCTGACATTATATCCCTGCGGGTCCTGAACCGACATGCCCCAGCCGATCACAAAGAGAAGCCCCGCAATCTCGATGATCGTGATGGCCGCAGCAACAAGCACCGATTCTGTGATCCCCCACAGCGCGATAAGCCCCATAATCAACACAACGCTGACAGTCAGAAGCGGTATTGCCAGACCCGTTAATGCGTGAAGATAGGAGGCTGCGCCTATCGCGACGGCAGAGGCCGAGATAACGCCCGAGGCCGCAACCGCCAGACCGACCAGCATTGCCATCCAGTTTTTCTGAAATCCCGCCTCGACATAGGCTGCCTCTCCTGCGCTGACCGGAAAACGCGTTGCGAGTTCCGCATATGAAAGTGCGGTCAGTGAGACGACGAGTGCAGCCACGACAAACGAAAATGCGGCATACGGGCCGGCTATGTCCGCCGTCGCGCCGACGAGCACATAAATTCCTGCTCCGACCGTTACGCCCAGGCCATAAAGCGTAAGCAACGGTGCTGTAAGCGCCCGTTTGAGTTTCTGTTCTGGCGGTTCAACGGTGCTCATCAGAGTTTATACCGAATATCTTGCTGGCACGTCGCCAGCGGTGTCGTTGTTGTCACCGTCCGCATTTGGCGGTCCGGCCAGGTCTTGCGATCAAATTCGCGCCGTATTCCTTGCGTCTCAACGTTCAGGCTCTTTGGCGGCTTGTGAACAAAGAGGGGGCTCGCCACCACTCCTGCCGAGCCCCCGTGTGGAACGTCCACGCTATTCAAATTCCGCTCACTGTCATGTTTGCTTGGGGACAGGTCAGTGAACGTAGATCATGATTAATATTCGTATTTCACTATATGAAGGTTGCAAGTGCATTGATCTGTGTCAATCGGTACGTTCTGCGGGCCTCGTTTGGTTGCTTTGGAAAAGACAGTGATCTCCAGTGACTTTAGAGTTGATATGGTGCTTTGGTTGTGAAGTTCTGGAAATGTGAGGTGCCATTGGTGGCGGTCGCCAAACGTCGAAATAACCGGCCAGCACGAAACAGAATGCTTTCGTTGAATCCCGTCTTAGTCACAGGTTCCAAAAAGATTTGACTGATGGATCAGTCGAGCCGATTGTGCCAATAAAACAGGTTTGTTAACGTCGTCCCTGCGCCAGGGAGGGCGCATGTACCTACATGTTGGACTATTCGCATAACGGCTGGCTTGTGGCGGCATCGCTTGCCGTGGCATTGATGGCCGGTTTTACCGGGCTCTATCTGACGCATGGAGCCTCAAAGCTGAACGACCAAAGACGCAAGTTCATCGTCGCTCTGGCTGCGATCATACTGGGTGGCGGCATCTGGTCCATGCACTTTGTGGCAATGCTGGGTTTGCAACTGCCAATTCTGTTTTATTACGACGCGCTGATCACATTGATTTCAGCTTTGGTGGCAATTCTGATGGTCGGTCTGGCCCTGCTGCTTTTGCATTTCCGTCCCCGGACAGTGCAAACAATGATCGGCGCCGGTGTCATCGTCGGCCTTGGAATTGTGGTAATGCATTACGTGGGCATGTCAGGGATGCAGCTTTGCCGCCCAGTCTACAATGCTTGGGATGTGGCAATTGCAACGCTTGCGTCGGTTGTGCTCTCCGTTGCCGCCATTTGGGTTGCGTACGACAATCGAACCCAGCGCAATATCCTGCTGGGCACGGCCTGTTTTGGCCTGGCTGTATTCACGATGCACTTCGTGGCAACCGGCCTGACCGACTTTGTCGCGACGGACAACGCAGGCGGAGCCGGACCGGCCCTGAACAATCAGGTCCTGGCGATGGGTGTGACTGTTTCGGTGTTTCTGATTTGTGGTGCCTTTCTGCTGACCGGCATTTCGTTTGTCGGCCCCGAGACGGCCACCGGCGCTGCGCCTTCTGTGGAACCCGAACCGGAACCGGCGCCGGTCGTACCGCGTGCAGGTGTTCC
This sequence comes from Ruegeria sp. D4, assembly GCF_056534475.1. NCBI lineage: Bacteria > Pseudomonadati > Pseudomonadota > Alphaproteobacteria > Rhodobacterales > Roseobacteraceae > Ruegeria > Ruegeria sp. D4. The sequence continues at coordinate 116,044 of NZ_JBQFPJ010000005.1, read as the reverse complement.
GTACGAGCGGGACGGCCAAACCTTCTTTGCCCAACCCGGAAAAATAGCCGCAATCCGGGCCGAGGGGCATTACACCGTGCTGTATATGGATGCCGATAAGCTTTTCTGCCCCTGGTCGATTACCGAGGCCGAAAGCCGGCTAAAACCAGATGGTTTCCTGCGGGCGCATCGTAGCTATCTTGTCAATCCCGAACATGTCTCAAGCTTTGAGAGGCACAAGGACAACGGCACCTGCTACTTCGACGGGGTTGACGCGTTGGCCAAGGTTCCGGTCAGCCGATCCCGCCTGACGGACATTCGCGAGGCGCTGGGCCTTTAGTCGCAACTCGTGCAGCTAATTCGCGTTTCGTGAAACAAGCTGCGCGCCCCGTTTCCACCCGCTGGAATGGCTGCCCCCAGTGTTCTTTCCTTCCCCGCAGGTCCCCCAAGGCATACCGCTCGGACCCAGGGAGGAAAAACATGATACCAGCCGGTTTTGAGTATCACCGGCCAGGCGACATCGCCTCGGCCATTGGCATCTTACAGGAACACGGAGATGAGGCGCGTGTGATCGCAGGCGGCCACAGCCTGATCCCGATGATGAAGCTTCGCATGGCCGAAATGGGCCATCTGGTTGATCTGCAGGCCATTGATGAACTGAAAGGCATCGAGATCGGGGCTGATACCGTCTCGCTGGGCGCGATGGTCACTCAGCATGAGTTGATCACGCATGACGGTCTGGCATCGGCCGTTCCCTTGATCCGCGAGGCCGCGTTGCAGATCGCTGATCCTCAGGTGCGTTATATGGGTACCGTTGGCGGCAACGTCGCAAACGGTGATCCGGGTAATGACATGCCGGGCCTGATGCAGTGTCTGAACGCGACGTTCGAACTGTCTGGTCCTGATGGCAACCGCAGCGTGGCAGCCCGCGATTTCTATGAGGCTGCCTATTTTACCGCGCGCGAGGATGAGGAAATCCTGACCCGGATTTCGATCCCGGTACCGGGTGCGGGCGTCGGACAGGCGTATGAAAAGCAGAAGCGCAAGATCGGCGATTACGCGACCGCTGCGGCCGCGGTGATGGTTGGCAACGGCCAGGCCTCGGTCGCTATGACCAATCTGGCGGATACGCCCATCTGGTCTGAGGCGGCCAGTAGAGCGTTGGCCGGCGGCGACGTCGACGGCTGCGTCGCAGCAATGCTCGAAGCGATTGATCCAGTGGCTGACAATCGCGGCCCCGTCGAATTCAAGAAACACGTGGCCGCCGTGATGCTGCGCCGCGCCATAGACCGTGCGCAAAGCCGCGCGGGCTGAGGGAGGAACACTTATGTCGAAAATGCACGTCAAACTCACCGTGAACGGCAAGCAGGTCGAAGGTCTGGCCGAGCCGCGCACGCTGCTGATCCACTTCCTGCGGGAAGATCTGAAAATCACCGGTCCTCATATCGGGTGCGAGACTAGTCATTGCGGTGCCTGCACCGTGGATATCGATGGCAAGTCCGTCAAATCCTGCACCACCTTTGTGGCGCAGGTGAACGGCGCCGATATCACCACTGTCGAAGGGTTGACCAATGACGATGGCAGCCTTGGTGTTCTGCAAGAGATGTTCCGGGAACATCACGGGCTGCAATGCGGATTCTGCACGCCGGGCATGATTACCCGCGCGCATCGCTTGCTGCAGGAAAACCCGAACCCGACTGAGGAAGAAATTCGATTCGGTATGGCTGGGAACCTGTGCCGTTGCACCGGGTATCAGAACATCGTCAAGGCGATCTCGGCCTCGGCTGACATGCTGAACGCTCAGAAGGAGGCCGCGGAATGAACGATCAAACCATGACCCCCGAAGAACGCGCCGCCAATCTCAAAGGGATGGGCTGCGCCCGAAAGCGCGTCGAGGATGTGCGCTTTACCCAAGGCAAGGGCAACTACGTCGATGACATCAAGCTGGACGGGATGCTGTTCGGCGCATTCGTCCGTTCGCCTTACGCCCACGCCCGCGTTGTCAGTGTAAACAAAGACGCCGCGATGGCCGTGCCCGGTGTTGTTGCTGTGTTGACGGCCGAGGATCTGGCTCCGCTAGGCTTGCATTGGATGCCGACGCTGGCAGGTGACAAGCAGATGGTGTTGGCCGATGGCAAGGTTCTGTTCCAGGGCCAGGAAGTCGCTTATGTCGTCGCCGAAAACCGCTATATCGCGGCGGATGCGGCTGAGCTGGTCGAGGTTGACTACGAAGAACTGCCCGTTCTGACCGACCCGTTCGAGGCGCTGAAATCGGACGTTGTCCTACGTGAAGACCTTGCGGGTCAGACCGAGGGCGCACACGGACCGCGCAAGCATCACAACCACATCTTCACCTGGGAACAGGGCGACAAGGACGCGACCGAAGCCGTTCTGGGAGAGGCCGATGTCGTGGCCGAAGAAATGGTCTATTACCACCGCACCCATCCCTGTCCGTTGGAGACCTGCGGCTGTGTGGCGTCGATGGACAAGGTAAACGGCAAGCTGACGCTGTATGGCACCTTCCAGGCCCCCCACGCGATCCGAACCGTTGTGTCGCTGATCTCGGGTCTGGCCGAGCACAACATTCGCGTGATCAGCCCTGATATCGGTGGTGGCTTTGGCAACAAGGTTGGCGCTTATGCGGGCTATGTCTGCTCGGTCGTTGCCTCGATTGTCACCGGCCAGCCGGTAAAATGGGTCGAGAACCGGATGGAAAACCTGATGTCCACCGCCTTTGCCCGCGATTATTGGATGCAGGGCAAGATCGCTGCGACCAAGGATGGCAAGATCACTGGCCTGTGGTGTCACACCACGGCGGATCATGGCGGGTTCGACGCCTGCGCCGACCCGACCAAATTCCCGGCCGGTTTCATGAACATCTGCACCGGGTCGTATGACATCCCCACCGCTTATCTGGCTGTGGATGGTGTCTACACCAACAAGGCACCGGGTGGTGTAGCCTATCGCTGTTCGTTCCGGGTGACCGAGGCCGCCTATTTCATCGAACGGATGATCGAGGTTCTGGCCATCAAGCTGAACATGGACGCGGCTGAACTGCGCCGGATCAACTTTATCCGCAAAGATCAGTTCCCGTATCAATCGGCGCTCGGCTGGGAGTATGACTCGGGCGATTACCACACCGCTTGGGATAAGGCATTGAAGGCCGTGGGCTACGAAGACTTGCGCGCCGAACAGGCGCAGCGGATTGAGGACTTCAAATCGGGCAAGACCCGCAAGTTGTTGGGTATTGGGCTGACGCACTTCACTGAAATCGTAGGCGCGGGACCGGTGAAGAACTGCGATATTCTCGGGCTCGGCATGTTCGATTCCTGCGAAATTCGAATCCACCCGACTGGGTCGGCCATCGCGCGGTTGGGGACGATCAGTCAGGGTCAGGGCCATGCCACGACCTTTGCCCAGATCATCGCCAGTGAGATCGGCTTGCCTGCCGACGATATCACGCTGGAGGAAGGTGACACGGACACCGCGCCTTATGGACTTGGCACCTATGGCTCTCGATCCACGCCTGTGGCGGGTGCAGCGACGGCAATGGCTGCACGTAAAATCCGTGCCAAAGCGCAGATGATCGCCGCCTACCTGTTGGAAGTCCATGACGACGACGTTGAATGGGACGTGGATCGGTTCTCAGTCAAAGGCGCGCCCGAGCGGTTCAAGACCATGAAGGAAATCGCCTTTGCCGCCTACAATAAGGCGATCCCAGGACTGGAACCCGGTCTTGAGGCCGTCAGCTACTATGACCCGCCGAACATGACCTATCCGTTCGGAGCTTATATCTGCGTCATGGAGATCGACGTGGATACAGGCGAATGGGACGTTCGGCAATTCTATGCGCTGGACGATTGCGGCACCCGGATCAACCCGATGATCATCGAAGGTCAGGTCCACGGTGGCGTGACCGAGGCGCTGGCCATCGCGATGGGTCAGGAAATCGCCTATGATGAGATGGGCAATGTGAAGACCGGTACTCTGATGGACTTCTTCCTGCCCACGGCATGGGAGACGCCCAATTACACCACTGATCACACGGTGACGCCATCTCCGCATCACCCGATTGGTGCCAAGGGCGTGGGCGAGAGCCCCAATGTGGGCGGCGTGCCCGCGTTCTCGAACGCGGTGCATGATGCATTCCGCCCATTTGGCCTTGTTCAGAGCCATATGCCGCATGACCACTGGCGTATCTGGAAGATCGCCAACGGTCTGGGAATGCACGGCTAACAGGAAAAGCCGCCGCGCTACATCCCAACGCGGCGGCAATCCGGGAGAATGGCATGAGCTTGCAGGACATACAGCAAGGCCTCGCCGAGGTGGGCTATGTTGCCGACGACCGGTTGGCGATGGCACTGCATCTGGCGCAGACGCTTGGGCGTCCACTGCTGCTGGAAGGCCCGGCTGGGGTCGGCAAAACCGAGGTCGCCAAGGCGCTGGCAGCACAGCGCGCGGCGCGGTTGATACGGTTGCAGTGCTATGAAGGGCTGGATGCCAGCCACGCGATTTATGAGTGGAATTACCAGCGCCAGTTGCTGGCCATTCGTGCAAGCGAAGCACAGGGCGGAACCAGCGAGGCCCAGCTATTTACTGATGACTATCTGCTGAAGCGACCATTGCTGGAAGCAATCAGCGAAGAAGTGCCACCTGTTCTGCTGATCGATGAAATCGACCGCGCGGATGAGGAGTTTGAGGCCTATCTGCTGGAAATCTTATCCGACTTTCAGATCACCATTCCGGAACTCGGAACGATCAAGGCGCGTTCGCGGCCTATTGTGATCCTGACTGCGAATGGGACTCGGGACTTGTCGGACGCGCTGCGGCGTCGGTGCCTGTACAGCTTCCTCGATTACCCATCGCGTGAAACGGAAATGGCTATCCTGAAAGCCCGCATGCCCGAAGTCGAAGGGCTATTGGCGCGCCAGATTGTTGGCGTGGTGCAGGCGCTGCGCAAAGAAGACTTGGAGAAGACTCCCGGTATTGCCGAAATGTTGGACTGGGCGGCGGCCCTTTCGGGGCTGGGTGTAAATGACATGGCGCAATCCCGCGAAGAGGTTCAGGCGACGCTTGTCTGCCTTCTAAAAACTGCCGCCGACTATGACGCTGCCCCGCCCGAAGTGATGGATCGCCTGATAGGAAAGGTGGCGTGATGCAAGTCACCCGGTTCCCCACTCGCGCATCTGGTTTGGCGGATCGCATGTCCGGCTTCATCGCACATCTGCGTATGAACGGAATGCGTGTGGGACCGGCTGAAACGGGGGACGCATTGGCCGCGCTGGCGGCGGTTGAGGCAACGGATATCAGACAGGCCCAGCGGGCGCTTTGCGTGTTACTGGCCGGCGACGCCGACGATTGGCGGCGCTTCGATGACCTGTTCGAAGCCTATTGGTTCAATGCAGGAAAGCAGCGCGCGGGAACAGCCCAAACGGCGCATGTGCGGGTTCAATCCGCCAAGCCGATGATCTGGCAGCAGGAAAGCCAGGCTGCTCAGGAAACGGAAACCGGCACGGATCAGGCTACTGCGCCTGATCCCGGCGACGGGGAGGCCGTGGGGAGGAACGGGAAGCTGATTGCAACCCGTACGGCCAACCTGTCGCGTCAGGATTTGCGCGAGCTGATGGACGAAGACGCGCTGCGGCAAGCGGAACTGGCCGCAACTGCCATCGCGCGCGCCATCCGCGACCGCCGCTCGCGCCGGCGGAAACAAGCGCTGCGCGGCCCATCGCTTGATATGCGCCGGATCCAACGCGCCAGCCTTGCAAGGGGCGGAGAACCGATGGACCTGTATCGCCGCGCTCGTCCACCACGCCCGATGCGGATTGTGGCCTTGTGTGACGTAAGCGGTTCGATGACGGTTTATTCGCGGGTTTTTCTGGCCTTCCTCAAAGGTCTGATCGGCAGTGGCACAGAGGCGGACGCCTATCTCTTCCATACCCGTCTGATGCGCGTCACGGATGCGCTGCGCGATCACGACTCCTTGCGCGCGGCCGGGCGGCTGTCGTTGATGGCCGAAGGGTTTGGCGGCGGCACGGATATCTCGGGCAGTCTTGAGCATTTTCTGAATGGATACGGCGCGCGGTCTTTGAACGGGCGGACCATCGCGCTGATCTTGTCCGATGGATATTGCAGTTCCGACCCGCAGGCGCTGGGCGATGCGCTGGCGCGCATCCGACGTAAAGCGCGGCGGATCGTATGGCTGAACCCCTTGAAAGGCTGGCGTGACTATCAGCCGATTGCTGCCGCGATGCAGGCGGCGGAACCCTATCTGGATGCACATTTGCCAGCCAACACGCTGGAAGCGCTGGCGGCGTTGGAACCGCAGTTTCGTAAGCTGTGAAAGGAGTCTGAAATGGCTAACTTCGACATATTCGACACGATTGAACAGCTGCGCAAAACCGGTGAGGCCTTTTGTGTGGCAACGGTCCTGCGCACGGCGGATGCAACGTCCGCAAAGGCCGGAGGAAAAGCTGCGATCACCAAAGACGGACGCCTTCTTGGACATCTCGGAGGGGCTTGCGTGCAGCGCGCCGTCCGAACCTCGGCCCGGACGGCGCTGACCACCGGTGAGCCGCAGATGATCCGTGTCAAACCTTCGAACAAGGTGGTGAGCATGACAGATCCCGACGGAGTGCAGACCTTCAAAAGCGGCTGCCCCTCGGGCGGCACTGTCGATCTGTTGGTCGAGCCGTATCAGCACACCCCGCGTCTGGTGATCTTTGGGACGTCTCCGATTGCCACAGCGCTGGCAGCGCATGGGGCGCTGGCCGGCTTTCGCATCTGCCTTGGTGACGAGGCAGAAACAGACGGCGACTACGATAGGTTTACGCTGGAAACCATCGACCATTTGGACATCGAATCGCAGGATTTCGTTGTTGTTGCCTCGCAGGGTCGCGGAGACGCTGACGCCCTGAAAGCGGCGCTGCAAACCGAGGCGGCCCATGTCTCCATGGTGGCCAGCCGCCGAAAGGCTGATGCGCTTACGGCAAAACTCATCGCTCAAGGTTTGGCGCCGGAGCGCGCGGCGCAGCTCAAATCCCCGGCCGGGCTGGATATCCATGCGATCGATCCGCATGAAATCGCCCTGTCGATCCTGGCCGAGATCGTGCTGTGGCGAAACACGAACAAATCCAGAGAGGCATCTGATGATGAAAAACGTGCTTAATCGCCTGCGGCGTTTGTGGCTGGTGCGCCCGGACGTAACGCCGGAAGAGGCTACCGAGACCGCACTTCTGGTCTATCCAAGATGTTGTTGAACAAAGGAAACATGAATGGAACTCAGTGACGAAATCCACATTGCCACCCCGCGCGACGTCGTTTACCGCGCTTTGAACGATCCGGATGTCCTGCGCGAGTGCATTCCCGGCTGCGAGGAGTTGATCCAGCATTCGCCAGAGCACCTTGAGGCCAAGGTTGTCCTCAAGATCGGCCCGGTCAAAGCGCGGTTCTCGGGTGAGGTGACGCTGAATACTTCAAATGCACCTGAAGGTTTTTCCCTGACCGGGGAAGGCAAAGGCGGCGCGGCCGGGTTTGCCAAAGGTGGTGCCGACGTAACGCTTACCTCAAATGGGGATGAGACCATTCTTGCATACACCGCTAAAGTTGAAGTCGGCGGAAAGATTGCGCAATTGGGTAGTCGATTGATTGCTGGCACCGCGAAAAAGCTCTCGGGCAAGTTCTTTACGCGTTTTGGCGAGATCGTCTCGGAGCAATCGGTTTCTTAGAACCAGTATCAGTAGAACTTGGGATTGAGTGGCTGGGAATTGATCATCGTTCAGAGGTGACAAAACCCAGCTCATTTGCGTGCCCATTTGGCCTAACCCTGCCTTAATGCGACCGGTTCGAGTTGTCCTGCAGTGCGATTCAAACTTCAAAGATGCGCGTGAACAACGGAAAGGGCGTGGGTTAACGCCCTCTCGGCGAAATCTATATTGCCTGTGAAGTCGCTGCCCTTTCGGCTTGCGTCTTCCTGCAAGTTTTCTCCGACTTTCTGAATGCGTCCCTCCGCAATCGTGCCCCAAACCGCGATATCCTTGATCTTCATCGGGTCGACGGTCAGGGGGTTCTCTGCCAAAATCGTGAAGTTGGCGAGCTTGCCCGGTTTGATGCTGCCCCGTTCTTCTTCAAGGCGGTGAGAATACGCCGCATTGATCGTGACCCCGCGCAGGGCCTGTTCGGCAGAGATCTTTTGGTCGCTGCCGGCTACGCGACCGGAACTCGTGACCCGGTTTACCGCGCACCACATCAGGAACAGCGGGTCGCCCGGTGCCATGGGCATGTCAGAGTGCAACGACCACGAGATACCCGATTTGTCCAGATCGCCCAGCCGCACCATCTGGTCCGCGCGCTCGGGTCCCAGGCCGGTTTCGCTGTAGCGATCTGATAGCGCGGTGACGTAGTAAGGATTAGCGCTGACGATCGCGCCGAGGCGTTTGATACGCTCGACCTGGTCGGGTGCGCTGACGGCGAAGTGGACAATCACCGTACGATGATCAAAACGCGGGTTGCGCAATAGGTTATCTTCCAGCGTGTTCAGAACACGGTCGAGACCGGCATCGCCGTTGACGTGCACATGCACCTGATAACCGGCGTCCCAATAGATCCGGAAAGCACGTTCGAAAGCATCCTGATCCATCATCCATTCACCGTGATAGTCACCGATGGCGGGGGCGCGAAGTTGGATTGCGAGGGAATATATGGCGCCGTCAGAGAACAGTTTTACGCTGCCCTTTGCCATGCTGGTCATGCCGCCGTACCAGTCGACCAAAGCCTCGGTTTGGCGGATCACGTCGGTATCCTGATCGTAAGTAGCAACCAGGCTTTTGCCATCGGGAATGAACGTCCACCGGAAGGGCATCGATGGCGCCGACATCACCGCATTGACCGCATCCTGAATGGGCTTTGCAAGAATACCGCCCGGTTCGTTTCCGAAGGTCACACCCTTGGCGTGCATATAGTCGCGCATGGTCAGCAGGCCGGAACGGAACTTTTCAGGGTTTGCGACCATCGGCGCTATACTCGGCAAAACGGCAAACAAACCCTGTTCCCAGAAGTGACCATCTTCGAAACTGGATTGCGATTTTTCTGTCTCTGACCAGCTGGCGATCAGGTCTTCGGTGACGCCCGCGGCGTTCATCGCGGCTGTATTCAGGATGAACTCATGGCAGGATCTGGCCCACGCGAATATCGGCCGCTCGGCGCTGATCGTGTCGAGGTCGGCGCGGGTCAGAGGGCCATAGAACGCGGCATGATACCCCCAAGTGAGCAGCGGTTCAGCCGGATCATCCAGCCGGGTCTCGGCTGCCGCAAGGCGCGTCATGAAGTCATCCTTGTCATTGAGGGCAATCGCGGTGCCGTCGGGCAGTTCCCAATCCTCAATGGACAGGATCAGGGATGACATTGTCAATCCTGCCAGGATCGGATGGTCGTGCTGCGCAATGAAACCGGGAACGATAACGTGGTCGTCGAATGTTGTGTCCAGATCGTACGGTTTATCTCCAAGGATGCCCTTGACATCGTCCAGCGTTCCGGTTGCAAGGATCCGATCTTTTATCACCGCAACGGCCTGAGCTGACGGTTGATCCGGGTCGAGCGTCACGATCTCGCGCGCAGTGAAAATCGTGGCGGTCTCCAAACCCAACATCGCAGCGCCAACGTCCGAAAGAGAGGTCGCTTGAGCCATTGCCTGTCCGGCCAAAGCTAGGGCAGTTGAGTTGATCAGGGCGAATTTTAGGAAACGCCTTCTGGAAATATCAGTCATTACGTTCTCCGGAAATCACGTTGTTGAGGAAACAGCGGGTACAAATAACGTCAGCACCATTAAAGCGTAAGGTACTCAAAAATCACCATGTTCTTTCAGAAACGGTCCGATTTCCTGAAAGAACTCATCGAACCCCGGATGGCCGCGTATCATGCAATGATTGGCCCCGGGCAGTTCAACGAACTCAGCCGTCGGGATTTCCCGGGCTGTCTCACGGCCTTCACTGATGGGTGCTGCCATGTCGCCTTGGGCATGCAACACCAAAGTCGGAACACTCACGCGCTGCGCATCTGTGCGTACGTCCATGTAGCTGTTCATTTCCATGATCCGCAAGGCCGTTTCCGGGCTGGCGGAGATGCGTTGCATTTCGTCGAAACTTGCCCCTTCTTCCGGTGTGGCATCCGGCATGTAGCAAGACGTGAAGAAATGGCGGTACACCGGGTTGGGGGAGCCCCAGCCGGCCGATACCATGGCGCGAGATGCTTGATAAAACTGTTCGGCTTCGGCGTCCCCGCGCATCATGCGCCCGCGCAAATAGCCCCCCAGCAGGATAAGAAATTTCACACGCTCGGGGTGTCTTGCCGCAAATCGAATTGAAAATGCAGACCCCTGACTGATGCCGAACAGGCCAAAACGATCCAGCCCGGCCGCATCGGCCACGGCAATCATGTCGTCGATCATACGATCTTCTGAAATGTCCTCAACTTCCCAGTCTGAAAGCCCGTTTCCCCGTTGGTCGAACCGGACCAATCGACAGAGTTTGGACATCTCGGACAGGAAATCCCCCCAGACCGGGCTGGTCCACTCATACTCGATGTGATTAAGCCAATTCGGGGCTTTCAGCACAGGTGTACCTTCTCCGGTCGAGGCCCAGGCAAGATTTACGCCATCTGCCGATTTGCAGAACTTCACGCGCTGTTGCAGTGAAATCTCAGGAGCCGCACGCACGGGCGCCGCCTGAGGGGACCATTGCCAGACACGAATGGGTCGAGTGATGTTCTTGACGCGTTGGCCGCCCATGTCGCGAAATGGAGCGTCGACCCGGTCCTGAATTGCCTGATGCACGATATCCGAAACGCACACGCCGCCGGGTTCTGCCAATCCTTCAAGCCGCGCGGCGACGTTCACCCCATCTCCGAAGATGTCACCGTCGTCGAAAATGACATCGCCCAGATTGATGCCGACGCGAAATCGGATTCTCTTGTCGTCCTCCAGTTCGGTTTCCCGAAGGCTCATCGCTTGCTGAATGCTGACGGCGCATTGAACCGCGTCCTGAACGGATTCAAATGAGGCCAGCATGCCGTCTCCGGTCGTTTTGATGATGCTTCCTCGGCGCCGGGTTATTTCCGGATCGATCAATTCGCGCCGGTGTTTCTTTTGACGTGACAGAACACCCAACTCGTCCACTTCCATCAAGCGCGAGTACCCGACCATATCGGCCGCCATAATGGCTGAGAGGCGTTGTTCCATGGCAATCCCCCCTCTGCGCCAGCGGTGGTTTGATCGCTGTCAATCAGGTTCTGGCGCGAAACAATGACCCCAGTATAGCCGGAAATCTTCAGGCCGTAACGGTGCTCTCAAATGTAGGCTGTTGATGGGGCTGGTGAAGGTTTGAAGAGATCGTGGAATTTTCCGACTTCACTCGAACTGAATAATGACCGCCTCAAAATCCTCGAAGCTTGTAACTTTGGTATGATGACCGCGTCCGAACTTGTCTGCCATGTGCCAAACGTCCCCGGGTCCTATGTCCCGAAAATTGCCATCGCTTGCGGTAACGCGGATCTTTCCGGCAAGGCACCCCAGCCTTTGCGCCACTGGCGTCGGGTGGATCGGTTCGTTCCAACCTGATCGAAGCCTCAGGAACATGGTCTGTTTAGCATGCTCCGGCTCGGAGACCTCAATTGCCTTTGCTGGTGGCGCAAAGCTTCGCTCTGCCAGCGGAACTTCGATCTCGGACCAACGGCTTTCGCCTGCGGCGTCGGCATACAGGTTGTAGTACTTCACGATCAAAACCCTTCCGGAGATTTGCCAAAGCCAGGCTGATTGTCAAAATCATCAACCCTAAAGCTGTGAACCAATTGGCAAGATGCTCAAAAAGCCGGCGACGATGTGATCCCATGCCGTACCTGTCGGCTCGGAGTCATATTCCAGGATCGTGCCATCCTCGTTCCGGGTCCGCCACTTAAGTTGGCCTGCACGCTCCAACGTCACGTGATAGGTGTAGGCTGGCAGCGCTTGGTCCAAGGCAGCCATGGTTTGACTGGCCAAAGCGGGCGAATCCATCAGAATCCCCATTTCGGTATTGATGTGGACCGAACGCGGGTCCCAGTTGAACGACCCGACGAACAGATATCGGTCATCCACCGCGAAAGCCTTGGAATGGAGGCCGGATCGGGATTGCGCCCAGTTGATGCCGCGACGTTGGACTTGATAGGCATCGGGCCTCAGTTCATACAGGTCGACCCCGCCGCGCAGCATTGCCCGACGTTTCTTAGCGTAGTGGGCGTAGACCGGTGCGACGTCGTTCGAGGCCAATGAGTTGGTGACAACTTTGACCTCGACCCCGCGGTTTTCCAGTTCGGTCATCCATCTCACGCCATTGTTGCGCGGTACAAAATAGGCCGAAATAATGTTCACTTCGCTTTTGGCATTTTCGAAGTAGGGCAGAAGTTGGGATGCGAGAATTGGATCCGAGTTTTCCAGGCCTGCCGCCTTGGACGGCGGGTCCGCATACAATCGGGCAGGAAGCCAATCCAGTGACAGCGCGCCGTCTGCAAAATTCTCTTCGGCTGATCGTCGCAGGGCGGCGCCGTATTGCGTTTGCTTCGCCTCTTCCACCAGCGCGTTGAGCCTGCCTCGCGCGTCGCTCAGGCTGAAGGCCTCCGGTTCACCGACGACCACGCGGGCAGGAACGGCAAATTCGCTGTTCCAGTATGCGTCGAAGCTTTTGGAGACCTCTTTTACAACAGGACCTGCGGCCAGAACGTCCAGATCGGCATAGTTCATTTCTTTACGGGCCAGAAAGTACTCGGCACCGATGTTTCGCCCACCGACAATCGTGAACACGTTGTCCGCCGTCATGGATTTGTTGTGCATTCGTCGATTGATGCGTTTGAAATCAGTCAGCCCCGCAACCAGCAGGCTTTGATCGCGCCAAAAGGGGTTAAACAGCCGGATTTCGATGTTGTCGTGGTAATCAAGCGCAGCGGTCATCGCGTCGTAGCCGGATGTATCCATGTCATCCAACAGCAACCGGACACGCACCCCCCGATCTGCCGCTTGTAAAAGACTGGCCGCAAAGAGATGCCCGGTCGGATCGTTGTGCAAAAGATAGTATTGGGCGTCGATCGTTTGCTCTGCCGCTGCGGCCATCAATAGCCTTGAGACCAGAGCTTCTTCGCCGTCGCTGATCAGCTTTACACCCGAACGACCGTCTTTTGGGTCTCCGAGACGGTTGACGGTCTGCGCAAGATTGCTGCCCGAGCTTGCAGGAACAGCACTTGATACCGTCTTTTCATAGGTTCGAACCCGGGGAGAGCAAGCGACAAGGCCCAACGTGCAAACGACACAAACCACGATAGCCCATGGTTTCATAGTCTTCCTCCAACCATCCGTTACCAAGTGACTACGTATCAGGGCGCGAATGCAAGTTTCTTCTTTGCAGTGTCTGGTTGTTTCGCATCTGTCCCCGGGCGGTGTGTGGTAGGGATCGCAGTATGGCGACCATTAAAAGCCACCTATTAGCGTGTTGGACTAGGGGGCGAGGCTGGTCGAAGGATATTGGCAAAGGCCTGAATTCGTACCCGTTTTGCCTGAAAATACCCGTTCAGGCGTCGACTGTTCTGATGCTTCCGATCTCGATTTCTCGATTTTGTTTGGACGAGGCAATTGCCGCAAAAACGATGGCCAACGACTTTAGGTTGTTCTTTGCGGATACCGAGGGCACTCGGTCCTCTTCTATCGCACAAAGAAGCTCGCCCATGGTTCCGCGAAACCCGTCGTTGAACCATTGTCCCTTGAGCGCTGGGCGCGCGATGCCCTGCGCTGTCTCAAGCGTCACAGATTGCGATGAAAGATCCGGTCCCCTTGATGTAAGGCTTCCGGTTGTGCCAGCCACATATGTTGTGTCACGCGGGCCAAAAGGAACGCCCCCGTCAAAAATCAGGCTTGCTTGGCCTTGGTCCAAACGCACCAGCGCCTGTGACATCAAAGGGACCTTGTTGGCCTGGCCACGTGCCGGTGTCGCGGTTGCAAAGACGCTTTCCGCCCTGTCGCCAACAAGAGACGCAAGAAAGTCGAACCAATGCACACCAAAATCATAAAGGATCAGGTGCTCCATTTCGTCAAACGGCGTACCTGCGGTCCAGCCGTGATCCCAGTGAATTGAAACATGTGCAGACAGAACGTCGCCGATCAACCCAGCTGAAACCGCCTCGCGCATCCAGGACAGGTGCGGAGCCCAGCGACCATTTTGGTTTACCGCGAGTTTAACACCCTGATCATCTGCCAACTTCACAAGGTCATTGCCAAGATCGAGGTCTGTAACAAACGGCTTCTGGCTGAGCACGTGTTTGCCCGCCTGCAAAGCAGCCTTGAGGATTGGCACGCGTTGTTCCGGATGAAGCGTGACGTCGACAACGTCGATTTCATTGTCGGAAAGAAGCGCCTGCCAATCATCTTCGATGCGCGCCGACGGGCAGTATTCGGAAGCCTTTTCTTCGGCTTTCGCGCGCGTCCGGTTCCAGATTGCGGCAATGTCCCAGCCGGCCGTTCGGTAGGCATCCAGATGGCTTACGGAAATTCCGCCCGTACCAATTATTCCGATCCTAGGCCTGTAGTTTTGAGGCACCGGTGGAGAATACGGCAGGTCCGGGGCAGGGACTTCGGGCAACTGGGCTGACTTTAAGGCATACTGGTCGGTTTTGGCACTGTCCTCGCTCATGACAGCAACCTGAGAGTTTGTTTTTCGCGGGCTGAACGGAGCGCGGTATCGACGATCCGCTGTGCTGTCAGACACAGGGCCGGATCAAGCGGCCCTTCGACCCGGGTTCCATTGGACAAGCAGCCAAGGACGTATTCGATGGCATTTCGTTCGCCAGCAGCCAACGGGGTCACCGGTATCTCGTGCCGTTCGGGTTTTGCGCGGGTCTGAACCGTTATGTGGCTGGCATAGTCGGGCGACGAAATGGTGCCGTCGGTGCCGACAAAAACAAACCCGCAAGTGGGTTGCGGCTGCGTTGTCCAAGGATCGGTGAACGTACCCCAGCGCGTTTCCATCTTCGACAGGCCTGTTTCGTAACGGCACACGGCGATTGCATGCTGATCGACCTCGATACCTGGTGTTTCGTCAACCGTGCATGTGACCTCGATCGGTGCACGGCCGCCCATGAACCAGGTTCCAAGCGTCGCGCCGTATCCCAGGTAATCAAGCAGCGAACCGCCGCCTGATGACCGTTTGTACCACCAGGAGTCCGGCTTTTGACGCTCGACTTCCTCGGGGGTTACTTCGACCTTGTCGGCCAGATGGTACAACGGTCCGCGATTTCCGTCATAGAAATGAACCTCACACAAATCGCCGATCATGCCTTCGTCGATCAACCGCTTGGCCGTCACGTGGCTTTCGACCCATCGCAAGGGCCAGTTGATGACCAGCTGATTTCCGGTTTCGTTCATTGCCGTCATCATCCGGCGGGCATCGTCAACGGATGCGGCAAAGGGTTTTTCGACAAAAACATGCATGTCATGAGGAGCCAGCCGTTCCGTGTAGTCCGCATGTTGCGCTGTCGCCACGCATAGAATGGCCATATCGTAAGGACCCGCCGTCATACATGCGTCGAATTCCGTAAATACCCGATCTTCCGGAATATCGAATGCCTTCACTGCCGCCTGCATTTTGTCCTGATCCGGATCGAAGATCGCGGCGATTTCGGCGTCAGGATGCTCGTGCACCATCCGAAGCAAATCACCCATATGCATGTGATCGAAACTGACGCCGACGATCCGGAATTTTGCCATTGGAAACCTCCTTTAGCGTGTGCCGGTGATCCTGACGTAGAGCGCAGTAACCGCGAGGATGATCAGCCCAAACAGGGCCGTGCGTGCGCCTTCCGGCATCTGCATCAAGGTTAGCATGGTATCCAGCACACGCAGAATAAGTGCGCCCACAATTGCACCCGCGAAGCTGCCACGCCCCCCAAAGATTGATGTGCCGCCGATCACCGCCGCGGCGACCGAGGGCAACAACAACGGATTTGCCAGGCTCAGTGAGGTTTGACGGATCATGCCGAGATAGAGCAAACCAGCCAGTGCGGCGATAAAGCTGGATAGCACGTAGAGCGCCAGATAGACCTGCCAGGCCCGTACACCGGATAATTTGGCGGCCTGTTCGTTGGAACCTAGTGCAAACAGCAACCGGCCAAACCCGGTATAGCGCATCAGCCACAGGATAAAGAGCGCGAACGGAACGAATACAAAAAGTCCGTTCGGCATTCCTGCGGTTCGACCGGTCCCGAGCCATGAAAGGAAAGCGGGAATCTCGGTGCCCGCATTGATGACGAGGCGTTGGTAGACCTGCAGGCATCCGGTGGCGATCAATCCCGTTCCAAGCGTCATGATCAAAGGATGGACACGCACCAGTCCAACCCCGATGCCATTTACAACGCCAACAATAAGGCCTGCGGACAAAGCAATCAGGACTGCGGGCGTTACGCCCCATATTGCACTGAGTGTCGCGCAGACGAAGGCTGAAACGGTGGCGACCACTCCGACCGACAGGTCAATTCCTGCGGTCAGCATCGTCAGTACCTGACAAGCGGCAAGCATCGCCAGAGGAATTGCGAACTTGATCAGGTTGCCGACCCAAAAGGTCGAGATCAGCCCGTCCCGACCGGCCCGGAACGGGGTGACGATACCCGGCCGCAAGACTTCGAGCACAGCGATCATCAGGAACAGGAAGACCAACAGGGGGATGATCGGGTTGTCACGAAGATACCGCGCAAAGCGGACCATTGGCAGGTCAGTGGTGTCCATGCTCATCGGCGGGCCCCCCTTAGTGACGCCGCAGTGCCCAGCATGACAACGAGGACCATGATTGTTCCTTCGATAATGGTTGTCACGTTTGGATCGACGGCCAGCAAAGTCAGGATCGTTCGGATGATCCGCAGAATGAAAACGGCGATGATCGGGCCAAGAAGGCCGCCTTTGCCACCACCCAGAACGACACCGCCAAGAACCACCGCTGCGACAGAGGCCATAAGATACGGACCAGGCACCGGCTCTCCTATTCCGGTCAGGGCGGCCAGGCTTAATCCGCCCATGGCGCAAAACAGACCGCATAGGGCGTAGGCGATAACTTTCGTTCTTCCGACCCCAACGCCTGAACGGAAGGCAGCCAGTTCGTCCGACCCGGTTGCATAGATCGAAAGGCCAAGTTTGGAGCGCCGGATCGGCAGCCAGACCACCGCGATGCCGACAGCGATGACGACAAGCGCCTTTGGCAGCCCGTCGAACAGAAAATGCCCTCGGATCGATTGTTCCAGCCAGTCCGCCGTCGCGCCACCGGGTGTTTCAAGGATCAGCAACGCAGCGCCTTCCCAAACAAAAAGCATGGCGAGTGTAACGACGATGTCGGGTACACGCGTCACGACAATCAGTAGCCCGTTGATCAGCCCCATCAAAAGCCCGACACCCAGAACTAGGAGGAGGGCGGGCACACCGGCCATGCGTTCCATCAAAACGGCAGCCGTCACGGCGCATACCGCCATCATCGACGCAACGGACAAATCGATGCCGCCGACGATCACGACGATGGCCATACCGGCGGTTGCAAAAGCAAAGGGCAGGGCGGCACGGGCGATACTCTCAAGCCCGGACGCGCCGAAAGTGGGTTGTATCACCTTTGTGATGGTCAGAAGAACCACAAGAAGTAAAACAAGCCCCATTACCCAGGAGTGTTTTCGGATGGTCCCGCTCACGCTGCGCCCTCCGCTTCGGTCAGGCCATAAGCCGCGCGCATCAGTGTTTGTTCATCGGCGTTGGCAGCGTCTATCACGTCAACCACCCGCCCGTTGAAGATTACGACCGCACGATCGCAGGCCAGAGGGATTTCTTCCAACTCGGATGTGTAGAACAGAACCGCCGCGCCCTGATCAGCCAACTCGCGAACCAGTGGGTAAATCTGGCGTTTCGTGCGGACATCAATGCCACGAGTCGGGTCGAACAAAAGCAAGGTTTCGACACCGGTCGCCAGCCAGCGACCAATGGTGACTTTCTGCTGGTTGCCACCTGAAAGTCGTTGCACTTCGCCCTGCGCGCGTGTGTCGATCTGCAGCTTTTCGACCGCATAAGCGACCCGGTCCCGCTCGTGACGGAGTTTTATCGGCCCCCAGTTTCTAAGACGTGCCGAGAATGGTAGGGCAATGTTTTCCCTGACGGACCTTTGCGCCATCAAAGCATCAGAACGGTCGCCCGGCACGAAGGTCAGCCCGGCCGCAATGGCGTCGGCGGGGTGGGCGAAATGAACAGGCATTCCGTCCACTTCCATTGACCCTGACGTTGGTCGGTCAAAACCCGCGAGCACCTCGAAAAGCTCATCCTGTCCCTGACCTTCAAGCGCGACTACCCCCAGTACTTCGCCGGGGTACAAGTCGAACGAGACGTCCGAGAAACTGGGCTCGAACGCAAGCGACTGAACGTGCAATCGGGGTGTCTGTGTTTGTGGTCCGTTTGCTTGAAGTATCTGGCGCTGTCCGATGTCTATCTTTTGACCCAACATCAACTCGACAACGCGTTCTTCGACACCGGGTTCTATGTCGAGATCCCCGACGGACATGCCATCCCGCAACACCGTCGCCCGATCGCATAGTTCCGAAATTTCGGTGAAGCGGTGGGAAACATAGATCACCCCCATCCCGTCATCTGCCTTGCGTCGTACGGTTTTCAAAACACGTTCAACCAAATCTGTGGGCAGTGCAGCGGTCATTTCGTCCAGCAGGAGAACGTCAGGTTCAACTGCCAACGCGCGGGCCAGATCGAGAATGCGAAGCGTGGCGAGCGGCAGGTCGCCGATCATTGCCGACAACTTCAGGTCTTTGATCCCAAGTTCCGAAACCCAGTCACGGAACTGATCGACCGGTGTGTCGGTCAGCCTGAGATTGTCGGACACGTCGAGATCAGGAATAAGCGACGGTTCCTGGTAAACAGGCACCAGACCGGAACGGCGCGCCTCGGCCGGGTTTCCGACATGCGCCGGTTTCCCCCGGATCAGCACCTGGCCAGCATCAGGTTTCAGGGCACCCGTTATGATTTTGACAAAAGTCGACTTCCCGGCACCATTTGCCCCCATCAAGGCAACAATCTCGCCTTCGGCGACCGTAAGCTGGGCTTTGGTCAGGGCATGTACGGCGCCAAAACTTTTGGCCACGTCAGACGCGTCGAGTAGTGCTGTGCGGCTCATGGAATTCCTTGAATGCTGGAGATGCACTGTGTGTGCCCTCCGCCCCGCCGGGGGCGGAAGGCCAGTCTGTTGGGATCAGCCTTCGCCGGGTCCCTTGCAGTCGATGATCTGTTCCATCGTGTAGTCAGTCCATCCGGGAACCGTCACGGAAACGGGCCATTCGGGATCCAGATTGGGATTCTGAGCGGCCTTGATCGTTTCGCGGCCAGCATCTGTCGCGTTTTCCCAAAGCACGGGGTCGACAAGGACAGTGTTACTGTCAGGGGCCTCACCGTTCAGGATGTCGACGGCCAAAGCGATGCCCGCGCCGCCAACCGAGCCGGGGTTTGTCACCGCTGCGCCATTCAATCCCTCAACCTCGGTCAGGTATTGAACAAAGCCCGCATTGTCCGCTCCGACGATGGGTACCAAAGGCGCTCCGGATTCCGTGAACGCGTCGACGATTACATTGTCGATGCCGCTGGTCCAGACACCGTCAAACGGGATGCCCGTGGCAAGGAAATCAAAGATCTGTTGCTTGCCCTGGTCCTGCTGCCATCCGGTGAACACCTCGTGCACCACGTTGATCTCGGGATGTTCAGCCAGTGCGCGCTTAAAGCCGTTGTCGCGGTCCGTATCCGCCGAAACCCCGGCGATACCGCGCATGTAAACGACGTCACCTTTCCCGCCGAGCTGCTCGAAAAGCCACTTGGCACCAAGGTAGGCGTATTCTTCCTGATTGTTCGACAGAATGTACGCGCCTTCGGCCGAAACGCCGGCATCCACGGCCACAACGACGATGTCTTGCGCCATCGCCTTTTCAAGCGCCGAGTTCAAGGCGTCGGGATTGGATGGGTTCAGGACAATCGCGTCGACACCCGCTTCGATCAGGTTGTTGATGTCTTCCAGTTGCCCGGCAGAATCTGTGTTGCGATGCGCAACGATCAGGTTTGTGACATCGGCTTCAACCAATGCCTGCGCGCGCATGGCGCAGATCATCTGTTCGCGCCAACCGTTACCTTGAACGGTGTTGGACACACCGATGGTGTATTGCTTGTGCCCGTCCGCAAGCGCCACAGTTGCAAGAGAAGCAGATACTGCTACCGCAGCAACGCCATAAAGTAGGTTTTTCATTTCGTTTTCCTCCCAGTTTTCAGTCGTTTCACGTTTGATGTTGCTTCATTTGATGAATGGCGAAAGGACATCCCGGGCCAGCAGGAACCCCCGCTTGACCTTTTCGTCTGTGCCTTCGAACAGCCTGTCTTCATGCTCGATGATGATGGGACCGTCGTATCCGACGCGGTAAAGTCCGGAAAAGAAACCAGACCAGTCCACGTCACCCAGCCCGCAAAGCCGCGGGACTTGCCACCCCATGCCGGTTGACATCACCCCGTTCTCATACAGCCCGTCCTGATCGACCATCACATCCTTGGCGTGGACATGGGCCATGTGAGGGCCGAACTCCTTGATAAAGCGCGTCTGATCGATGAATTGCCAAATCAGATGCGAAGGATCGAAATTCATGCCAACCGCATCGCCCCACTGCTCGAATATCCGTCGCCAGATCTTGGGCGAATAGGCGATGTTGTGACCCCCGGGCCATTCGTTATAGCTGAAGATCATCGGGCAGTTCTCAAAACACAGGCGCACGCCAGAGCTTTGCGCGTGCTTGACGATCGGATCGAAAATTTCGGTCGCGCGTTCCCAGTTCGCGTCGAGGTTCAGCGTCCGGACACCGCCCACGAATGTGTTGACGACATTGATACCCATCACCCCGGCAGCGGTGATGACCTTCATGAGGTGCCCGATAACTTCTGCCCGATGATCCGCATCGGCATGAAGTGGGTTGGGGTAGTATCCCAGACCGGAAATCTCGACCCCATGACCGCCAAGTTCCGCGATAATCTCATTCCCCTGATCTGCAGAAAGGCCGTCCACGTTGATGTGGCTGGTTCCCGCATAGCGCCGTTGCTCGCCGCCTGATGCAGGCCAGCAGGCGACCTCCATCGCTGAAAACCCATTGGCACCGGCCCAGGCCGCCACATCGGCCAGTTGAGAGTCTTCGAATGGTGCAGTCAGTAAGCCCAGTTTCATGTCATCGCCCTCAAATCTCGCTCAAATCCACCCAGCGGCTTTCTTTTGCCGATTTCACGACAGCGTCGCAGAACCGCATCTCGTAATGGCCGTCCTCGAATGTGGCCCATGTGCTGCCTTGCTGACGCCCGCCTGCGATGACATCGGCATAGACGGCCCGAAAAAAGTTGAAGAAGGAATCCGCGAAGCCCTCGACATGTCCGGGTGGCAATGTGGCGGCGGCAACCCCGGGGCCGTTCATCAACGTAAAGTCGCGCATCAGAGTCTGGTTCGGTGCGTCACGGTGCCCAATGAACAGATGGTCAGGGGTTTCACTGTCCCAGGCGGCGCTGGCCTTTGCCCCGGCGATATCCCATTGCAATGAATTCTTTCGGCCCATGTTCACCTGAGACGTGCTCATCACACCGCGTGCGCCGTTTTCATAACGGATGAGGATCATCGCCGCGTCGTCGGTATCGATAGGGACAGTTTCGGTTTCGCCGGTTCCGCTGGAAAACGTCTCGACCGAGCCGAGAGGTTTCTGGCGTTCCGGAATGAAGGTTGTCAGCTCTGCAAACACAGAAGCAGCTTTCAACCCGGTGACGAAACTTGTCAGATCAACCCAGTGCGTTCCAATGTCACCGACTGAACGCAGCGCTCCGCCCATTTCGCTTTCCAGCCGCCAGTTCCAGTCATCTGATTTTGCCAGCCAGTCCTGGTGGTAATGCCCTGTTATGAAACGAATATCACCAAGATCGCCTGTTTGAACCATGCCATGAGCTTGCTGGTTCAGCGGGTAAAACCGGATGTTGTAACAAACCGCCGCGACCTTTCCTGACGCATTGGCCAGGTCCACCATTTCAGCGCTTTCGGCGGACGTCATGGCAAGGGGCTTTTCACAGATGACGTGTTTGCCTGCCGCCAGAATCGACTTCACCTGCGGATAATGTGCGTGGTTCGGGGTCGTTACGTGCACCACATCGACGCTTTCATCCGCCAGCAGGTCGTCCAGAGATGCGTAAGCGTGCGTCACGCTCATCGCTTGGGCCCGATCCCGGCCGCGCTCTGGCGATGATCCAAGAACGCCTCTTACGTCCACGCCCAGACGCCGAAGGGCCTGAACGTGCGCCGTTCCAATGAATCCAGTCCCGATCACTGCCGCGCCAATTTTTGCGAAGTCACTCATCGTGTGCTCCAGTCAAACAACCGAATACCCTCCGTCCACGGTCAGGCATGTACCCGTCACAAAAGCCGAGGCATCTGATGCAAGAAACATGGCTGATCCTGCGATATCTTCCGGCTGACCCCAGCGCGCCAACGGTGTGCGGGTTTCGACCGCTGTTGTGAAATTTGCATCTTCCCTCGCCCGGGCCGATTGTTCGGTCACGATGAACCCCGGTGCGATCGCATTCACCCGAATACCGTCCTTGGCCCAGGCGATTGCCAGCGATTTTGTCAGTTGTTCCACACCGGCTTTCGAGGCGCCGTAAGCCGGGTTTTGCGGTGAACCAAATCGCGCATACATCGAGGCCACATTGATGACGCGTCCTTTTGCGGCCGAAAGGGCAGGGTGCAACGCCTCGGCGCAGCGAAACGACCCGGTCAGATTGACGTCCAGCACGTGTGAGAAGAAGTCGGGCTCCATCTCCTCGCCGCGCCGTGTGATCGCGGCACAATTGATCAGCACATCAATATGGTTCCGTGCTCCAGCGAATTTGTAGACTTCGTCCGTGTTGGTTACATCCAACTGACTGTAGCCAAACCGGGTTGCGTCCTCTTCGATGCAATCCGGTTCCACGCCGGTAATTTCCACTTCGGCGCCCGCGTCCTGAAATGCTCTGGCAACAGCTGCGCCAATACCGCCCCGGCTGGCGCCAATCACCAGGACCTTTGCCCCGGTAAAGTCGAAGGAGGTCTTCGAAGTCATCAAAGAGCCCGGCTTCTGCTGCTTTTGAATTCGGATGCCATCACTTCCCTCAATCGGCGAGTTTCCTCTGCAATCGATTACATTTTCGAAAAAACCTGCTTTTCAAAAGTTGTAATCGATTACATAATCGGCATCACAATAGATTCGAGTCAAGCTGGAAATTTTCTGACTGGTCATGAACAAGAAGCCCAAACCTGCCACGATACAGGATGTTGCCCGTTCCGCGATGGTGTCTACGGCCACGGTCAGTCGTGTTTTGTCCAATCCTGGTCTGGTGTCGGAAACAACGCGTTTGGCAGTGCAGGAAGCCATTCATGAGACAGGTTACCGCGTCAACCAGGCCGCCAGAAACCTGCGCATGCAAAGGGCGGGCGCTGTACTGATCCTGGTCCCCAATCTAGGCAAACCTTTCTACTCGGGCATCTTGGCAGGTATTAGCGAGGGGTTTGCCGGATCGGACTACGCGGTTCTGATCGCTGACACCGAAAGCAATCCATTGCAGGATGAAACTCTTGCCGGGTACTTTCGGGATGGCCGGATCGACGGTGCAATTTCGTTGGACGGCGGGATATCGTCGGCCGCGTTGCAGCAATGCATCAGGTACGGGGCGGGTGACCGAATTGTCTTTTTGTGTGAATGGGTCGAGGGCGCGTCCTTTCCGGTGATTTCCAGTGATAACGCCGAAGGTGCGCGATTGGCGATCAGGCATCTGCATAATTTGGGCCACAAGAAAATCGCGCATGTGACCGGCCCCGACGGGAATGTTCTGACAACGGCCCGGCGTGAGGGCATGGTCGAAGAACGGACGCGGCTGGGGCTTCCGGCGAGGCCCGAGTGGATCATCAGGGGCGATTTCTCGCTGGAATCAGGACATGAGGCCGCCAGAAGAATACTCGCGATGGATGACCGCCCAACGGCTGTATTCTGCGCGGCGGACATGGTTGCCTTTGGGTTGATCTCCGGGCTGGTCGAAGGCGGGCTGAAGGTGCCCGAAGACATTTCGGTTGTCGGTTTTGACGATATCGAAATGTCAGGTTCTTACGTTCCCGCGCTGACAACAATCCGACAAGACCGGCATCAACTGGGACGCCGTGCAGCCGAGGTGTTGCTGGGCCAGTTGGCGAATACAAGCCGGAACCTTCCGACAAAAACGGCAGTCTCCGTGGAACTTGTCACACGGGCGAGCACTGCGCCGCCCAGTTGACAGGCCAAAATTCGAGGCGACTTTGCTATGGTCAAGGAAGCCGCGTAAGAACTGCTATGAGCGATGAAGAGAGGGGATATGAGTAAGTCGACCGCATCCACTGGCTCGGATTTTGCTGTTCGGGACTATTCCCTGACCGGTACGAGTACGCGCCAGGCGATAGAGGCCGGTCTGTCGGCCGCCGAGTGGTATCATAGCGAGGTTCCCCGAAAGAAGCTGAAGTCTCTAATGAAGCGTCGGGATGCGCCTGCCATGCGTGACACAGTGATCTGGATCGCCTTGCATTTTGTGTTTGCGGCTGGCGGGCTTTACTTTTGGGGCAGCTGGCTTTGCGTGCCTTTCTGGTTTGCTTACGGGGTTGTGTACGGTTCGGCCTGCGACAGCCGTTGGCACGAATGTGGTCACGGAACAGCGTTTCGAACCCGCTGGATGAACGACTTCGTTTACCACATCGCGTCCTTCCAGATCATGCGAAACCCGGTCAATTGGCGCTGGAGCCACGCGCGGCATCACACCGACACACTTATTGTTGGCCGCGATCCCGAAATAGCGTGGATGCATCCGATCAACCTGATCCTTAAGACGCTTGCATTTGTAGGGATTGTTGAGACCTGGACTTCGCTCAAAGTTCTGATGCGAAATGCCATGGGGAACCTGTCGCAGGAAGAGCGGGACTACATTCCGGAAAGCCAGTGGCCGAAAGCAGTATTCTGGGCACGGGTTCACGTCGCAATCTACGCCGCTGTTTTATTGGTCTCATCGGTATTGTTTGTCTCTGGGGCAGCTTGGAAGTCCCTGATCCCGATACTCCTGATCGGCGGCCCCCGGGTCTATGGATGCTGGCATTTTGTAATGACGGGGCTGCTTCAGCATGGAGGATTGGCCGAGAACGTTCTTGATCACCGGTTGAACTCCCGAACGCTCTACATGAACCCGATCAGCCGCTGGGTTTACTGGAACATGAATTACCACATCGAACATCATATGTTCCCGATGGTGCCCTATTACTCACTTCCAGCGCTTCATGAGTTGATCAAGGATGACCTGCCGCCGCCGAACACTTCAATTTGGGATGGCTACAAAGAAATGATGGGCTCCGTCATGAAGCAACGCATTGATCCGAAATATGCAATTCGAAAAACACTTCCAACGACGGCGCGACCTTATCGAGAGCATTTGCACATGGCTGTTCCCGAGCGAAAAACGAGACCTGCAAGCAGCGACCGGGAGGGAGTGTAATGCCTTGGGTCGACGCGTGCGCCGTAGACGATGTTGACGAAGAGGACGTCATTCGTTGGGATCACGAGGGCCGTACATACGCAATTTTCCGTAGTCAGGATAATGAGTTCTACTGCACTGATGGTCTCTGTACACACGAACAGGTGCACTTATCGGACGGCCTGGTGATGGACTATGAGATCGAGTGCCCCAAGCACAACGGGCTATTCGACTACCGCTCGGGCAAAGCTCTACGAGCGCCTGCATGTAAAGACCTTCGTACCTACGAAACCAAAGTCGGAAATGGTCGTGTGATGGTTCTGGTGGAATGATGTTTTGGGTGAGGTATCAATTGTGATCAACCTGTCCGCTACTGGTATCCGGCTTTCCTTCGATTTGCAGTTGGGGTTGATCGAGAGCTTTTGCGTAAATGACGGCGGTACCGAGATCTCGCCGCTGCATCGCGCGCCTTGGGTCGGAACGGGCGAAGCCATGCCTGAGGGTATTGCGCCTCATCTGGAAAAGCTCGGTGGTGATTTTTTCTGCGCGCCTTTCGGGGCAACCGAGGGCGCGTCGCCGCTGCATGGATGGCCGCCCAATTCACGCTGGGTATTGAAGGAAAAGACCGAAAACTACTTACGAGCCGAGCTCGAAAAAACGGTCTATGGGGCAAGGCTGCAGAAAGAGATCACACTGCGCCCGGGGCATCCATTTGTCTATCAGCGACATACGTTCATTGGTGGCGACGGGTTGGTGCCGGTAGCCAATCACGCGAACGTATCTTTGCCAAATGGCGGGATCATTCAAACCTCTCGAAAGCAGTGCTGGAGAACACCTGAGACTCCGCTGGAAGTTGATCCGTCATTGGGCCATTCAGCGCTAAAATACCCGGCTGAAAGTGATACGTTGACGTCTTTCCCTGGTATGGGAGACGAATTGGACCTGTCACACTATCCATGGTCTTCGAAAAGCGAAGATTTTGTTGTTGGGCTGGAGCCCCCTGAATTGAAACTGGGGTGGACTGCGGTTATTCGCCCGGTGGAGGGTGACATTTTCCTGTCACTCAAATCGGCACAGGCTTTGCCGATGACAATGTTGTGGCATTCCAACGGAGGTCGCTACTATGCTCCGTGGTCGGGCAGGCACTTTGCCTGCCTTGGGGTCGAGGAGGGGGCTGCGTCGACCGTTCTGGGCGCTGATGAAAACGGTTTTCCCAAAGGTCGTGGAGCCATTCTACTGGACCCCGACGGCCAAGTTGAGATTAGTCATGTCGTCGGTGCGTTTCGTTGGCGTGATGGGAGCGGGGTGAGCGCCATTGAGATCAAGAAAGACCAACTTTTGATCCGAAACACGAAGAACGAGGAGTTCTTTTTGTCGTTTGACCTGCAAGCACTCGGCATTTGATTGGACTAAAGCTGCGCATCCACACAATTGATGCACGACATCAAAGGCGCCACTCAATGCTTCACTCTCTACGCCTGCTTCATCCGCATTGCGGCGAGCCGGCCTTTTTGACCGAGCGTCCGCACTGATCCCTAAAGGCTTTGCACTGGTCCGGCATGAGGCTTTGCGTTCGACCATCCAGAAACTCGCCAGAGTTCGAGCGGTATAGATGGCAAGGCGGTGCACCACGATTTCCAGAATACGGCACCAAGATGATAGCGATTATTTCTTATCTATTTTAGGGTGTTAGGGTGACGCGTCAAAACCGGCGCAGGCAAAGCTCTCTGAATGCAGACCCAGATCGAACTGCGGCGACAGACTGCGCCCATCACTGCCGGTCAAGTTGACGTTGCTGGGAAGGTTGCCGACCGTGCTTTGGGTACAGTGCGCTTTGGTCGGGCAGTTGGCTATCCGCAAATGTCTGACTTCACTGGGGCGAAAACGGAGGATGCAAACCCCACGCGTCTATTGCGATGTGTGGCAGTCGGGTTCTGCCAGCGAATGTCGGCTGACCAGCCTTGTATTGATGCAGATTGAATGGCCTTCCGATTTGCCCTCAACCATTGCAGTCAATTCACGCGCGGCCTTGCGACCCATTTCCCGGTGGGGAACATGTACGGTCGTCAAGGCCGGGCTGACGATCTCGGCCAATTCTATGTCATCGAAACCCGTTACCGAAACTTGTTCCGGCACCTGTATTCCAAGTCGTCGGGCCTCGCACAGTGCACCTGCGGCCAGAACATCGTTGCCGCACATGACCACTGTTGGCCTTGGGGTGAGGGCCATCAGTTGCCGAAAGGCTTCAGCGCCCTTGTCAATTTCGTAAGTGGTTTCGATCAAGGTCAAGGCATCGGCGTCGAGGTTGCTCTGTGACATAGCCTGCCTGACACCTTCGACGCGGTTTTGCGCCCGATCGTTTCCTTTTGTCTTGCCCGAAATCATGGCGATCCGCCGGTGGCCTGCTGCAATCACGGTTCGCGCCAGTTCCCCCATAGCATCCTTGTTGCTGAAACCGACGGACGGCCGCTTGACGTCCGGGTCATAGGACCAGGCAACAAGTGATGGAACCTGGTGGCGCTCCAGATACTCATAAATGTCTGCGTCACGCTCATGTCCGATAAGAAGCAACCCGTCCGCACCGCGGGCGACAAGCGTGCGGATCTGCTCTCTCTCCACCTCGGGGTCGTAAGCGGAACTGGATACCAGAAGGGTATATCCGCTTTCACGAAGCTGGTCCTGAAACTCCTGCAATCCGCGGGCGAAGATTGCGTTGTCCATTGTGGGAATAATCGCACCGATGGTGAAGCTGCGATTCGCAGCCATAACACGGGCTGCAAAATTCGGCGTATAGCCCAACGATTCGACCGCTTGCATGACCCGACGCCGGGTTTGCTCGATTACCCGTTCCGGCGAATTCAGGCATCGCGACACAGTGGCGGTGGAAACGCCGGCCGCCTTTGCAACGTCGTTAAGTGTCGGAGCTGTACGGGTTTTTCCCATGCGGAGCCTGCTGTTTCTTTGGCACCGTCTTACCACAAAAAACCGGTCTTGCCATCTGTTGATGTAAGCGCTTGCATTATTGATGTAAGCGCTTACAAATAGATTTGAGAAAACAATCCGGGGTTTTGCGATGTTCCTTTGGGCTGCTGCTGTCGTCTTTGCCGTATTTTTCACAAATGTGGCGCTGGGCGCATTTGGAGGCGGCGGATTCCTGGGGGATGTCGGTGAGATGCTGGTTCTGTTTGCTGCCTCGATCCTGTTCGTGGCGGCCATTCTCAAGCGAGAGGCTGACCAAGAAAACAACAACGGCAGCTGACGGATTCAATGGGAGGAAGAAAATGACGAATGGCAAGGATGGCCTCAAATCTGCTGAGCGCCGGAATTTTCTGAAGCTGGCTTCAACTGGCTCGTTCACAGCGGCGGTGGTGGCCGGAGCTGGCGGCGTCTTGTGGTCTTCGGAGGCCGCAGCGCAAACCGCCAAAGAAGAGAAAGAACGCGAGAATGCAGCCGAGCATGTGATGACCGTCGCCACGGCTTACGTACTGGGCGCATCGCGCAGTTATCCGATCATGCAGCTGGATCTGAAGGAAAATATCCAGAACGCGACCAATGGCAAGATCTACGTCAAGCTGGCCCCCGGCGGGCAGTTGGGTGCGGGCGGCGCGCTGGTTCAGAAGGTTCAGGGCGGCACAATTCAGGCAGCACAGCATTCGCTGTCGAACTTTGCGCCTTTTGCCTCGACCGTCGATCTGATCAACATGCCGTATCTGTGCGGCTCGAACCAGCGGTTTACCAATCTGGTGCATTCCGACACTTGGAAGAACGAAGTGCATCCCAAGGTCGAAGCCGCCGGGTTCAAGGCGCTTTTCTACGTTGTGATTGATCCACGGGTTGTCGCCGTGCGTCAGGGCGGAAACGCCATTCTTACCCCGTCGGACATGAGCGGTGTGAAATTCCGCGTGCCGGGTTCGAAGATGCTGCAGCAATACTATCGGATGGTCGGTGCCAACCCGACACCTGTCGCATGGGGCGAGACGCCATCGGCGATCAAGCAGGGTGTGGCCGATGCGCTGGATCCGTCGGTCGGTGCGTTGTATGTCTTTGGCTTCAAGGACATTCTCAGCAACGTCACCTTCACGCAGGCCGTGCCGGACAGTCAGGTCTATTCCTGTAATCTGGAATGGTTCAATTCACTGCCATCCGATGTGCAGGAGGGGATCATGTGGGGGTCGGAAATGACCAGCCACCAGAACCTGTCCAAAGTACCGTCGGCGCGGGCCTATGCCATGGCGGAACTGAACAAGGCAGGCGTGCAATTCCATTCGCTGTCCGATGATCAACTGGCCGAGTGGAAGGATGCCGGTGGCTATCAGCGTTCGGAATGGGATCCGTTCAAAACCGAACTTGCTGGCTCGATGGACAATTTCGAAAAACTGGTCGAGGCGGCTGGAACGCAGGGCAAGTACTACGTCCACGACGCATAAGATCCGACGGGCGAGGGGGCTGACCTCTCTCGCCCGTTTTACCACGTGCAACCAGATGGCGGCGGTCCAAGCGGACCGGCAGGTCTAATGTTGCCAGGGACCGGGGCCGGAAATGACCATATTGCAAAAAATCGACCGAGACGCCGAGCGCTGGCTGCTACTGGTGTTCTACGTGATGCTTGTCATCACCATGGCGATCGAGGTGTTGCGGCGGGAAGTGTTCGCCTTTTCCTCGATCTGGGGCGAAGAGATCGTCCGCTATTCCTTCATATATCTCGCCTGGATCGGCGCGGCGGCGGCCGTCAAGGAACGCGCCCATATCCGCATCGACGTGATCATGCATTACCTGGGGCCACGCCCTAAGGCGGCTTTGTACATCTTCGGCGATTTGGTGATGTTCGTGGTGGCCGTTATCGCGCTCTACTGGTCGTATGAGGCGGTTCATGTCTCGGCCAAGTTCGGTTCGGTCACGGACGGGTTGCGGGTCTCCAAGGTCTGGTTCCTAATGGCTGTGCCGACCGGATTTGCGCTGATGATATGGCGGCTGATCCAATCCCTTTTGCGCGACCTGAAATCCCTTCGCGACGGCACGCCCGTCTTCGAAGGCGACAAGCTGTTTGACTGAGGAGAACTCGAATGCTCTGGAACTCCCTCAATCAGACTGTTGAGCTTGGATGGGATTTTTACCTGCCGGTGATCCTGTTCGTGGGCCTGATCGCTTTGGCGGTGCCGGTCTGGGCCGCCATTGGCACCGCGGCGATTGTCATGCTGATTATGTCGGGCGACCTGCCGCTGAGCGCCATCGGTGAAAGCCTGTTCACCGGTATCGACGCATTTGCACTGACAGCTGTGCCGCTGTTCATCCTGACCGGCGATGTGCTTGTGCGAACCGGCCTCAGTAAGAAATTTCTGGATGTGGCCGAGGCGCTGACCTGCTGGACGCGCGGCGGTTTCGGATCAGCGACCGTTCTGGTCTGCGGGATGTTTGCGGCGATCTCGGGCTCGGACGCGGCGGGTGCCGCTGCCGTGGGGCGGATGACAATCGCGCGGCTTGTCGAAAGCGGTTACCCCCGACCCTATGCCTGCGCCCTGGTGGCGGCTGGCGCCTGTACCGGCATCCTTATCCCACCTTCAATCGCGTATATCATTATCGGCCTCGTGCTGGGCATCTCAGCGTCAACACTGTTTCTGGCGGCGCTTATCCCGGGTCTTGCGATCCTGGTGTCGATCCTGATCACCAACATCATCATGAACCGCCTTTATACCTATGAGACCGGCGGCAATATGGGGCTGAGCGAGTGGATGGGCAATCTGGGTCAATCGTTGAAATCCGGCTGGTATGCCTTCATCGTGCCGGGAATCATTTTCTACGGCATCTTTTCGGGCCGACTGACGCCGACCGAAGCCGGTGCAACGGCGGTGGTCGTAACCATCGTGATGGGTTTCATACTGGGCACCCTGAAGCTGTCGGACTTTCCGGCGATGCTTGTCAGCTCTGCCAAAGTGAACGGGGTGATCCTGCCGATCATCGCATTTTCAGCCCCGCTGGCCGAGGCGCTGGCAATCATGGGCGTGCCGCAGGGCTTTGTCACGGCCGTAACCGGGCTGACCGATGATCCGGCCATGCTGATCCTGTTGATGATCTGCATCCTGATCGCAGCGGGCTGCGTTATGGAGACGACGCCCAACATCGTGATCCTGGCGCCAATCCTGAAACCCCTGGCCGACAACATCGGCATGAACGAGATCCAGTTCTGCATCATGATGATCACCGCGCTGGGCGTTGGCTTCATCACACCGCCCCTGGGGCTGAACCTCTTTGTTGTCTCCGGCATTACCGGCGAGTCGATCCTGAAAATCGCAGCCCGTGCCGTTCCCTTTGTTCTGACAATGCTGATCGTCGTGCTGCTGATCGCCTATTTCCCGCCGATCTCGACCACTTTGCTTCCTGATATCTACAAGTAGGACCCCCTGGAAATGACCCGTGAATATCTGAAAAAGGCCACCCTGACTCCCAAGTCGGACGCGTCTGAAACTCATAAGATCGTGCAGGGCATCCTCGACGACATTGAGACTGGAGGCGATGCCAAGGCTCTGGAATATGCCGCAAAGTTTGACCAGTACGAGGGCAACGTGCTGCTGACGCCGGAAGAGATCGAAGCGGCTTGTGCACTGGTCCCGGAGAAACTGAAGGCCGATATTCGGTTTTCCCATGACAATGTTCGTCGCTTTGCCCAGCTGCAAAAAGGCACCGTGCATGACGTGGAAATGGAAATCTCGCCCGGTTTCGTGACCGGGCAAAAGGCGATCCCGGTGGATGCGGCCGGATGCTACGTGCCGGGCGGGCGCTACAGCCATATTGCAAGCGCCATCATGACTGTGACCACCGCCAAGGTGGCAGGGTGCAAGCATATCACCGCCTGTTCGCCGCCGCGCCCCGGCGTCGGTGTGGCCCCGGCCATCATTTATGCCGCCCACATCTGCGGCGCGGATAAAATCATGGCAATGGGTGGTGTTCAGGGGGTTGCGGCAATGACATTCGGTCTGTTTGGCTTGCCCAAGGCAAACATCCTGGTAGGCCCCGGAAATCAGTTTGTTGCCGAGGCGAAGCGTATTCTGTTTGGCCGCGTTGGCATCGACATGATCGCAGGCCCGACAGACAGCCTGATCCTGGCTGACGGCACAGCGGACGCCCACATCGTCGCCACCGATCTGGTGAGCCAGGCAGAGCATGGCTACAACTCTCCGGTCTGGCTGGTTACCGACAACCGCGCCCTGGCGGAAGACGTGATGCGGCTGGTGCCGGATTACATCAACGACCTGCCCGAGGTGAACCGCGAGAACGCCGCAGCGGCCTGGCGTGACTATGCCGAGGTGATCCTTTGTGCGGATCGCGAGGACATGGCCGCCTGTTCCGACGAATACGCGCCCGAGCACCTGACCGTGCAGGCAGAGGATCTGGATTGGTGGCTTGAGCGGCTGACATGCTACGGCTCATTGTTCCTGGGTGAAGAGACTACAGTTTCCTACGGCGACAAGGCCGCAGGGACCAACCATGTGCTGCCGACTTCGCGCGCGGCAAGCTACACTGGCGGGCTGTCGGTTCACAAATACATGAAGATCGTCACATGGCAGCGCGCAACCCGCGAGGGTTCGAAACCAGTGGCCGAGGCCACCGCGCGGATTGCCCGGCTGGAAGGGATGGAGGGGCACGCGCGTGCCGCCGACGTCCGGTTGGCCAAGTACTTCCCGGACGAAGTCTTTGATCTGACCGCAAATGGCTGACCCGCGAGCCCTGTTCGATCTGACAGGCCGAACTGCCTGCGTAACCGGTGCCAGTTCCGGTTTGGGACGGCAAGCGGCAGTGACGCTCGCTGCCGCCGGAGCGCAGGTTGTGGCGGTCGCACGGCGTGCCGAGGCATTGGAAGGTCTGTGTGCGGAAATCGGGACTGGCGCTGCCCATGTGGTGGCGGATGTGGCGGACCGCAGCGGGCTGAAGGCGCTGGCAGAAGCGATTTCGGCCCCCTTCGGAATGCCGGATATTCTGGTGCATGCGGCCGGGATCAATACACGGCAGCCAGCGGACGAAGTGACGATTGCGGATTGGGACCAGACGCTGGCTTTGAACCTTTCAGCGCCGTTCTTTATCAGCCAGGCATTTGTGCCTGCGATGAAGGAACGGGGGTGGGGGCGGATCGTCAATTTCGCGTCGCTCCAGACCTTTCGGGCTTTTCCCGGGGGCATCGCATACGGAGCCAGCAAGGGCGGGGTCGGTCAGATGACCCGCGCCATGGCTGAAGCCTGGTCGCCCCACGGCATCACCGCCAACGCGATCGGGCCCGGGTTCTTCCCGACCGAGCTGACACAGGCCGTGTTCAGCGACAAGGCGCGCGCTGCGGGCAATGCGGCGCAAACCTGTATCGGCCGCAATGGCCGGCTTGAGGATATCGACGGACCGCTGTTGTTTCTGTGTTCCGAAGCGTCGGGTTATGTCACCGGGCAAGTCCTGATGGTTGACGGAGGGTTCACGGCAAAATGAAAGCGCTTGTCTATGAAGGGGTTGAGAAGCTTGGCTTTCGCGATGTGCCGATGGCTGCGGCCCAGGCAGGCGAACACCTGATCCGCATCCATGCCTCGGGCATCTGCGGGTCCGACATGCATGCCTATATGGGTCATGACGCCCGGCGTCCTGCGCCGCTCATATTGGGGCACGAGGCGGCTGGAGTAACCGTCGGCGGGCCGCGTGATGGTCAACGGGTAGCGATCAATCCGTTGGTCACCTGTGAAGAGTGTGCCGCCTGTGTGTCCGGGTGCGAAAACCTCTGCGCCCGCCGCGAGATCATTTCAATGCCCCCGCGCGAGGGTGCCTTTGCGCAGTTCGTGGCAATCCCCGAGCGCAATCTGGTAACGGTGCCGGATGACGTGCCGCTGGAAAAGGCGGCGCTGAGTGAACCGCTGGCCGTAAGCTGGCATGCCGCCCGACTTGCGCTCGAAGCGCTGAATCCACAGATGGAGCGTCGGGCGCTTGTCATCGGCGGCGGAGCGATCGGGCTGGCGGCTGCCTTGGCGTTTCGCGCCATGGGTGTGGATGATGTAACGATACAGGAACCCAACGCCGCCCGCCGTGCCTTTCTGATAGAGCGCTGCGGCCAACAGACAATCGACGCGTTTCAGGGCATGGTGCCGCTGGTGGTGGATGCGGTGGGATATGCTGCCACCCGTGCCGCAGCCTCGGCGATTGCAATGCCGGGCGGAGTAATTGCGCATGTTGGTCTGGGTGAGGATACAGGCGGTCTGGATATCCGCCGCATGACCTTGCAGGAAATCACATTCATCGGCACTTATACCTATACCGCGCAGGATTTCCGTGACGCCGCACAGGCAATTTTTGAAGGTCGCCTGGGCCCGCTCGACTGGCCCGAACTGCGCCCGTTGTCTGACGGCGCTGCCGCTTTTCACGACCTGCGGTCCGGCTTGGTGGCCGCACCCAAGATTATCCTCGACCCGTGGGCCTGAACGCCTGCGATAAAACGGAGAGAACCCATGTATGACAAAGTCCTGGTTCCCATGGCCCTGGATCACGGAGTTTCCGGCACCACCCTCAGGGCCGCCACGACATTATGCAATCGGGGTGGGCAGATCATCGCTCTGCACGTCTACGAAGCGCCGCATGGCTCAGTCGGCACTTATTTGGACGAAGACGTCGTGCGCGAAGGGTTTGAAACGGCCCGCCGCCAGTTGGCCCAGAAAACGTCAGACCATGACAACGTAACAGCCGAGATCGTGAAGGGCCGTTCGTATCGCGGCATCGTCGAATACGCGGAAAAACACGGCGTGGACTGCATTGTCGTTGGTTCTCACAAGCCCGGCCTCAGCGACTATTTTCTGGGCACAACGGCAGCCCGTGTTGTTCGCCATGCTCCGTGCGCGGTGCATGTCTGCCGCACCGCCTGAACTCCGATACTGACACATCCAACCGCGCGTTATGCGCCACAGACAGGACTGATATCCCGGATATGGACATAGACA
The DNA here is from genome assembly GCF_056534475.1 of Ruegeria sp. D4. Classification (NCBI taxonomy): domain Bacteria; kingdom Pseudomonadati; phylum Pseudomonadota; class Alphaproteobacteria; order Rhodobacterales; family Roseobacteraceae; genus Ruegeria; species Ruegeria sp. D4. The sequence continues at coordinate 80,491 of NZ_JBQFPJ010000005.1, read as the reverse complement.
AAAAGATAACAGACGACCTGGTTGCGAACGATGTTTCGTTCGTAACCACCGTCCCTTGCAAGCAATTGGCGGGCGTGATCGATGAAATCGACCAGCGCGACGGCATCTATCACATACCTTCGAACAAGGAAGACGAAGGCATGGGCCTGTGCGCCGGGGCATGGATGGGCGGCAAGCGCCCTGCGATTATCATGCAGAACACCGCCATCGGCGTTACGATCAACACGTTGGCCACACTGATCCAGTACTACCGGATGCCACTGCCCATGCTGATCTCGTATCGCGGTGAGTTGCGCGAACCCATCGCCTGTCAGGTCGAGATGGCGGTGCACACCAAGGCACTGTTGGCCCAGCTCAATATCCCGACCTATCATTTCCACCATCAGTCGGATGTCGAGGAACTGGACGCGATCCTGAAATATACCTTCATGTGCAACAAGCCGGTCGCCATCCTGACCGACGCCAACTTCTGGGGAGGCTACGGCGACCAATGATCCGTTCTGAAATCTTGAAGGAAATCGCTCCGATCCTGCGTAATCAGCTGGTTGTCTGCAATATCGGCATTCCCAGCCAGGAACTGCACGCCATCGACGATCAGCCGACCAACTTCTACATGCTGGGCACCATGGGACTGGCCTCGAGCATCGGTCTGGGGCTCGCCCTGTCGCAGCCGAAGCCGGTGATCGTCATCGATGGTGACGGCTCGATCTTGACCAATCTTGGTACTTTGCCCACCATCGCCAACAACGTGGCCGACAACTATATCCTGCTGATCGTGGACAATGGCTCATACGGGTCGACCGGGGATCAGCCGACCTATGCCGGGCAGAAAACGTCCCTGACGAAAATGGCCGAGGCCGCCGGCTGCGAGCGGGTGATCGAATGTGCCGCCCAGGACACGGGCCGTGTGCTGCAAGAGGCACTGGATGCCAAACAGATGACCATCATCGTCAGCAAATGCGAAAGCGGAAATGCCAAGATGCCGCCGATCACGATGGACCCGGTCGTCATCCGCGACCGCTTCATGAAGGCCGTACAGGCCTGATGGCCGCAGGCACCATCCATAGCGCCGAAGACGCCCGCCGTCTGGCTCGGCGGCGTCTGCCGTGGATGGTGTTCGATTATATCGACGGCTCCGCCGGGGCCGAAACCGGCGCGGCGCGCAACCGTGCCGCATTGGACGCCATAACCTTGCGACCCCGTATCCTGCGCGATGTCAGTCAACGGTCGATGGCGTCTCGGGTCTTTGATGTCGAGGCAGACAGGCCCTTCGGTATCGCCCCCATGGGGATGTGCAACCTTGCCGCCCCGGGCGCTGATTTGATGCTTGCGAGGCTTGCGGCGCGCTACAGCGTGCCACATGTCGTATCGACCGTGGCCTCGACGCCGATGGAAGAGATCATTACCGAGGCCGAAGGTAATGCCTGGTTTCAGTTGTATTTCAGCGGAGACGGGATGGGATCTTTCAAACTGGCCGAGCGTGCGAAACAGGCCGGGTATGACGTCCTTGTCCTGACCGTCGATGTCCCCGAGGTCGGCCGTCGCCCGCGCGAATTGCGCCATGGGTTCAAGATGCCGTTCCGCATTGGCCCGCGCCAGTTCATCGACTTCGCGCTGCACCCGTACTGGTCATTGAACACCCTTCTGAAGGGCAAGCCTGTGATGGCCAATTTCGAGATGGAAGGCTATGACTTCGATCGCACCGAAAGCCGGGCGCGTGCCACATGGGACACTTTGGTGCAATTGCGCGAGCTTTGGCCTGGAAAACTTGTCGTCAAGGGCGTGCTGGACGTCGAAGATGCCCGCAGCCTGATGTCGGCAGGCGTGGATGCCATCCAGGTTTCAAGCCATGGCGCGCGTCAGCTGGATTCCGCGCCTGCGCCGATTGACATGCTTGCAAGGATCCGTGCCGATCTTGGGCCAGACTTTCCCGTGTTCTACGACAGCGGCGTCCGGTCAGGCGAAGATGTTCTCAAGGCATTGTCGGTCGGGGCGGATTTCGTATTTATCGGAAGGATCCTGCAGTATGCCATTGCGGCCGCGGGTGAATCCGGTCTGGAGCAATTGTGGGACGCGCTTAGCGAAGAACTGAGCATTGCCATGGCGCAGACCGGGAAGACCTCTCTAACCGGACCCTGACTGCGAGCACTGCGCGCCTAAAACACCCGACAATCCGGCCGAAATAGCGGTCGCTTACGGCTTGACCTATTTTGCGGAGCTGCGACGCTTGGGGGAGGCCGTTGAGTTCGGCTCGGGCCGGCGCTGCACCACCTCTTTTGCGGAACTGCGGGACAGAAGGGACTTCATGTCGTGCCCCACACGGAGTGGTTTGATAAGCGCCTTGACAAGATCTCGGGTTCAATTAATTTTATCAACTAAAATAAAAACGGGGATTTGCGTCGAATGTACCTTGGGTTGGATTTGGGAACATCTGGTCTCAGAGGGATTTTGGTAGATGAAAACGGCTTGGTCGTAAGCAGCGCCGAGGTCAGTGTTTCAACTTCGACGCCGAAGCCTGGATGGTCCGAACAGAACCCATCAGATTGGATCGATGCGTGCGAAGAAGTTGTCAGGCAAATCCGCGTCAGCAACGAAAGTGCCTTCGCAAAACTGCTGGGTATCGGTCTTAGCGGACATATGCACGGTGCCACCCTTCTGGATAAAGCCGGCAATGTTTTGCGACCATGTATTCTTTGGAACGACACACGGTCCGCTGATGAAGCGAGGATGTTGGATCAGACACCGCAGATGCGCGCCATATCAGGGAATATCGTGTTCCCGGGGTTCACAGCGCCAAAATTGGAATGGGTGCGCTCACATGAGCCGGAGGTATTCGCAAAGACCGCTAAAGTTCTGCTGCCAAAAGACTATTTGCGATTCTGGCTGACGGGCGAATATGTCTCGGATGTGTCAGACAGTGCGGGGACCTCCTGGTTGGATGTTGGCGCTCGGCAATGGTCGGAAACCGCGCTGGCCGTTGGCCACATGCGCATGGACCAAATGCCTCGATTGGTTGAAGGCAGTGAGCCCGGTGGAGAGTTGAAAGCCGAGTTGCGGCAGGAGTGGGGGCTTTCCGGGCGTGTTGTCGTAGCCGGAGGAGCCGGGGACAACGCCGCAGCTGCCTGTGGTATTGGCAGCATTCGGGACGGGGCAGGCTTTGTCTCACTGGGAACCTCCGGCGTTTTGCTTGTTGCCAGGGATACCTATGCGCCTGCACCTGAAACTGCTGTGCACTGCTTTTGCCATGCTATCCCGGACAAGTGGATACAAATGGGGGTTATCCTGTCGGCCACAAACAGCATGAACTGGCTGTCACGGAACCTCGGCAAACCAGTGGAAGAACTGGTTGCGACGTTGCCTGACGGGGTGACTGGCCCTTCGTCGGTTACGTTCCTTCCCTTCCTGTCCGGCGAACGAACCCCGCACAACGACAGCAAGATCCGGGGCGCATTTCTGGGCGTGGACGTGGCATCCGAACCTGTCGATCTGACCCGGGCGGTGATGGAGGGTGTTGCATTTGCGATGAGAGATTGCCTTGAAGCCCTGAAAAGTACGGGGACAGAACCAAACAGCCTGATGGCCGTAGGAGGGGGAGCGCGGTCGAGGTTTTGGTTGGAAACACTCGCCACCGTTTTGCAGGTGCCGCTGGACGTGCCCAAAGGCAGTGAGTTCGGAGCGGCCATGGGCGCCGCGCGCCTTGCCATCTGTGCTGCGAACAACGCCGAACCGGCAGATGTCATGACGCCGCCGGACATCGAGGAAACTATCGAACCGCGTAGTGATCTGATCGACCTTTATGAAAGCGAATACGGGCGATACCGGCAATTCTACAAGGCGCTCGCGCCGTTGGCGGCAAGATGACGCTGGACACGGACAAGCTCTCTCGGGTCGAAACAGCTGTGTTGACGGATGGGGAAATGCGGGCCTCGGTCCTGAATTACGGCGCAATCACGCAAGAGTGGTTGTACAAGGACAGGCCGCTCATTCTGGGGTTCAATGACCTGTCCGCGTACTTCAAAGATACAAGTTATACGGGTGCAATTGTCGGACGCGTCGCAAACCGGATTGGCGGTGCGCGCTTTGATCTGGAAGGCACTGGTTTTGAACTGAGCGCCAATGAAGGTGAAAACACCCTTCATGGTGGAGAGAGGGGACTTTCCAGTCAATTCTGGGATCTCAAGAAGATGGCGCCAAACGAGGTCTTGCTGAGCTATCTTTCACGCGACGGGGAAAGCGGCTTTCCGGGGGAGGTTAGGTTCGAAGTCCGGATCTCGCTGCAGTTTCCGCGATTGATTTATTCGTTCACGGCGCATCCGGACCGGCCCACGCCCATTAGCTTGACGCAACACAACTACTACACCTTGGGAAGCTCAGACGGGGTCGACGCGCACAAGTTGAAACTTGCTTCAAACCAGTATCTGGAAATCGACCATCAAGGAATTCCTTCCGGTCGGGTCTGTTCGACCGCGGAAAACGAGTTGGACTTTCAAGAGTCAAAATCGATCGGAAGTATTTCTGCAGGGATCGATCACTACTTTTGCTTCGACCACACCCGTGATCCAAAGGCTCCGGTAGCGGTATTTTCGGCACCTTCTGGTCTTGCTTTGACAGTCTATTCTGACCAGCCTGGGGCGCAGGTTTATTCAAGGGCGAAGATGGCAAAACCGTTTCGTGGTTCGTCTGGTCTCTGTATTGAGCCATCGGGATACCCCAACGCCCCAAATATCCCGTCGTTTCCGTCGATTATCTGTACACCTGAGAACCCGTACCGTCAGGTGCTTGCCTTAGAGATCTCTGAGGGTTGGCATGAGGGCTAAGTCGCTAATCACAGTTTTCAGCCTGTCCATGTGGGGCGCCGGTGGCATAAGTGCTCAAGAGCTTGGGCCGAGGCCGGAGTTCCTTGAGCCTGATTTCGACAGCGTCGAGTTGGGACGGTTTCTGTTCTACGACCCGATCTTGTCGGGCAACAAGAACATCAGTTGCGCGACCTGTCATCATCCCAGGCTGGGTACGTCAGATGGTCTTTCCCTTGGCATCGGGGAAGGGGGAATAGGGCTGGGTACGGATCGCACGCTGGATCCCCTGAACACGCCCGAACAACGAATTCCGCGAAACTCGCCAGGTCTTTGGAACCTCGGAGCCATTGAGTTCACGACGTTCTTTCATGACGGGCGGCTTGAGACGGACCCAAGCCAAGTCAATGGCATCAGGACGCCGCTGGGAACGCACATGAGGCCCGGCTTCCAGTCGGCTCTGGCGGCACAAGCCATGTTCCCGGTTTTGTCGGCGGACGAAATGGCAGGTCATTATTCCGAGAATGACGTCAGCAAAGCGGTGCGACTTGGTTTTTTGACACAACCAGGCGGCGCATGGGATCTGATTGCAGCCCGTGTCGCGGCTGTTCCGGAGTACCGGCAAAGGTTCGATGAGATCACGCCGGGCAAAGAGATCACATTCACGGATATTGCCAACGCAGTCGCGGATTTCATCGCATTTGAGTGGCGCGCGGATAACAGCCCGTTCGACCGCGCGATGAGAGGTGAAGGTGAGTTGTCGGAAAAGGCCACATTCGGCATGAGCCTGTTTTACGGCAAGGCTGAGTGCAGCAGTTGCCACTCGGGCTGGTTCCAGACGGATCATCAGTTTCATTCAATCGCGATGCCCCAAATCGGCCCCGGAAAAGCGGCGCGGTTTGAGAGCCACACGCGGGACGACGGGCGTCTCCGCGTGACTGGTCGCGTTGAGGATACATTCGCTTTTCGAACGCCCTCACTGCGTAACGTGACACTGACTGCTCCGTATGGACATAACGGAGCTTTTGCCCGTCTTGAGGACATGGTGCGCCACCATCTGGATCCGGTGACGTCCTTGAAAAACTACTCGATTGAAATGGCCCGGTTGCCAGACTTCCCGGGTTCCGAAGATCAAAATCCAATGCTGGACCAGCAAAATGTGGATGCGATTGCCGAAAGTAACGGCTTGCCGAAAATCACCCTGACAGATCAAGAGATTGAGGCGCTGCTGAGCTTTCTGGCAAGCCTTGAACATCCGGCGGAGCGGCTCGGAGTGCCCAATCAGGTCCCCAGCGGTCTGCCCATTGACAAGTGACTAACGCTGAATTCGGAAGATCTGGTTGGCGGGGGGTTCCAGCCACTCGCTTGTCTTTCCATCCGGCCAGATCACACGAACCTGCACGCGGTCCTCATTCCCCAGGCCAAAATGATGGAACCCGGCTATGCCCCCGGCATGACCGCCGCCAACTGTTATTTCGCGGGTCTGAACACCTTGCGAAGTTCTGAGTTCGACAAACCCTCCTATCGCTGCTCGATTAGATTGGTCCTGGGCAAGATCAATCAACAGCCAATTGCCACCCTGCGAGATGTTCTGGCTGACTTCGAGTGCCGAACCACGGTTCACGACCACCAGATCCAATCTTCCATCGTTGTTCAAATCTGCCATGGCCGCACCGCGAGACTTTGCCATCGACGCCACCCCGGCATCGACTGAGGCTTCGACGAACTGACCTTCCGGGGTTTGCATGAGCAGGTTGTTGGGATCGTTCAGGGCGGCGTCGGGCATTTGCTCGACATTGCCTTTCGCAACGAAGATGTCGTCCTTACCATCGTTGTTGACGTCGCCAAATTGAGCGTGCCAGCCGGTCGACGGTCTTCCGTCACCGCCACTATGCGGTCTGTGGGCTGTTGTTCCCTTTTCGTAGGTCGCATCGCGCCAAGTCGGGCCGTTGGCGCTTGGGTCGAAAACCTGAAGCTTCTGATCGCCCATGGACGTCAGATAAACCTCCGGAAAGCCGTCCCCGGTAAGATCCCTTGATGCGATCCCCATTCCCCAGATCGAATAGGGTAACCAGCCTTCGTTAGAGCCATACAATCGCGGTTCGGCTTCCATGGCCCACAATTGCTCTTGTCCACCCCTGACGTAGTAATGGCGGTCATTGCTGACGCGAAGGTCCGCGCGTCCGGTCCGGGCCCAGTCGGAAAACATAATTGAAAGCGAACAGTGACCGGGTTCAAGGTGCAGCGGCTGCTGGTAGCCGCTGCCATGGGGGCGGTAGAGGAGGGTAGGTCCGCAAGTTTCAAAAGGGCCGTCGGGATCGAACCGATCAACATAAGCCCCGAATGCCAGCGTCGGCAAGGACTGCCCATCTTCCCAAGTGGCTGAAAAACCTGTGGTCCAGTGGTCTTCCGACAAGAAGCCAAGGTTATCAAAAGGGCCGAACCGACAATTTGGGCGGCCTTTGAGAAGAAGGTCCGGACCAACACGCAAAACCGCCAGATCCATCAAACCGTCGCTGTCGATATCCAGCGGATACGCGCCGGTTACGCCGGTCAGAGACAATTCATCGGGCGTCTCGACCTTAAAAGAAATCGTGCCCTGCGAGGTGTTGTGGAACAGTTGCGACCGGTTCGATCCGCCGGCCACGAACAGTTCGGGTAAAGAATCTCCGTTGCAATCGAACACGGCGACACCGCCGCCGACAAAATGCTCCCAGCCGCCATCGTAAATATGTTCAGGCACCTCGATGCCAACGAACTCGGGGGCGTTCGGCCCGGCATTTGCTGTGGTGACAAGAACCACAAGGGCAGCAAACTCAGGACGCATTCGCCGAGAGTTCCTTGACCTTTAGGATCGAAATCTGTTCGATCCCGTATGCTGCGGCGCCTTTGGCCCACATCAAATCGCCCCAATGGTGAACTTTGATATCCGGCAAGGGCGCATCGACTTTAACGACGCCGCTTCGGATGCGGGTCATAACCTCGCTTGAACACAGATGCTCAAAGCTTTTTTGCGTGCCCGAGACGATAATGCATTCTGGGTCAAAAAGGTTGATCAGATTGGAAACCCCAAGTCCAAACATCTGACCAGCACGGGCCAACACGGAAGACGCTCTTTCATCTCCAGAGTCGGCCAGATCATGAATGTCGGAAACAGCCTTCATTTCATTGGAATGGCCTGTGACCGTCATTTCACGGATCAGTGCATAATCTCCGACATAGGCTTCCAGACATCCGCGTTGACCGCATTGGCACAATGCGCCGTCAAGCTGTACCTTGGTGTGCCCAAACTCAGCTCCGCAGCCGCGCTCTCCTCGATATAGCTTTCCGTCCAGAACAATACCCAGACCGACCCCATGTTCGATCGTGACAACAAGGAAGTTGCTCAGCCCCTTACCAAGTCCGAACAACTGTTCAGCCTTTGCAACAAGGTTCGCGTCGTTATCCACGAAAGCAGGGCAGGACAGTTCTTTGGACAGCAGGCGATTGAAATCGATGTTTCTTTCGGCAATCGAAGATGACCAGTGCACGAAGTTTCCTCTGGCATCAACAAGACCAGCCACCCCGATTGAGACGCCAGCAAGGTCGCCGACAGAGGCATCAATCTTTCCGCAGGTCTCCTCGAGTGCCTCGCGGATCGCCAGCACAAAATCCGTCGACGACATTCTGGCGGATTCCAGCGCATACTTGTGTGAAGCCACCTCATTGCCTTGGAAGTCGACCAGAATGACCGAGATCACCTGACGCGCGACCTTGAGCCCTGCCACAAGGTAAGACTGACCGTCCAATTGCAGCAAAACCCTTGGTCTGCCTCTTTTCCCGGATTTCAGCTGCGCTTCGCTTTGGGTTTCTTTGATCAATCCGGCCGAGATGAGATCTGCCGTCGCCGCCGTTACCGTAGCAGGGCTGGTTTGCAAGGCCGAAGCGATATCGATCCGCGAGACGGATCCTTTTGTTCTGATGTGCTCCAACACCCGTAGCCGGGTTGCATTTCTTTGTTCCAAAGAAACCGGAGAGGCTTTGCTTTTCAGCATCTTGTCCTCGCGAATCTCACCGTTGGCTCAACTTATTTGAATTTCAGTTCGTCTAATAGAGTAAATATTTTACCGGCTGAAATAAATATGCTATTCAAAATTGTGAGAGCCGCGAATCGAGAAGCGATGGCTCGGCATATGGGAGGAAATCATGAAACGAATTCTCAGCTTTTCGGCTGCGGCCACTATGCTGGCCACGGTTGCATTCGCAGAGCCGGTGGTCGGTGTAAGCTGGTCCAACTTTCAGGAAGAACGCTGGAAGACGGACGAAGCGGCCATCAAATCGGCGCTGGAAGCAGGGGGCGCCGAATACATTTCGGCAGATGCGCAATCGTCTTCCGCAAAGCAGCTTTCGGACATCGAAAGCCTGATCGCCCAGGGTGTGGACGCCCTTATCATTCTGGCGCAGGACGCACAGGCTATCGGACCGGCGGTTCAGGCGGCGGCTGACGAAGGCATCCCGGTCATTGCTTATGACCGCCTTATCGAGGACGACCGTGCGTTTTACCTGACCTTTGACAACGTCGAGGTTGGCAGAATGCAGGCCCGGGCCGTTTTTGCGGCCATGCCCAAGGGCAACTACGTCATGATCAAAGGTTCGCCGACCGATCCGAACGCTGACTTCCTGCGGGGCGGCCAACAAGAAATCATCGGAGCAGCCGTCGACAGTGGTGACATCGTAATTGTCGGCGAGGCCTATACGGATGGCTGGCTTCCCGCGAACGCACAGCGGAACATGGAGCAGATTTTGACCGCAAATGAAAACAAGGTGGACGCGGTTGTCGCTTCGAATGACGGAACTGCAGGCGGTGTTGTTGCGGCCCTGACGGCACAGGGCATGGAAGGCATTCCGGTGTCGGGTCAGGATGGCGACCACGCAGCGCTGAACCGGGTTGCACTGGGCACTCAAACCGTTTCGGTTTGGAAAGATGCCCGTGAATTGGGCAAAGCGGCTGGTGAAATCGCATTGGCGCTGAGCGGTGGCACAAGTCCTGCAGATGTTGAAGGCGCGGTCAGCTGGACTTCGCCGGGTGGCACTGCGATGAACTCGGTCTTCCTGGCGCCGGTACCGATCACCAAAGACAACCTGACTGTTGTGGTGGATGCCGGATGGATTCCTCTGGAAGACTTGTGCCAGGGCGTCGAAAACGGCCCGGCCCCCTGTAACTAAAACCTAAAGTCCCTGGCCCTTTTTGGGGGCCGGGGACTATTGCTGACTATGAAAGATCGGAAATGACCGAAACTTCGTCTCAGCCGGTACCTGAAAAAGCGAAACCCAGCCTGTTCCAGCAATTGGAACTGGATATGCGGCTTTTGGGAATGATCGGCGCGTTTGTCATCCTGTGCATCGGGTTCAACATCGTCACCGATGGGCGGTTCCTGACACCTCGCAACCTGTTCAACCTGTCAATTCAGACGGTTTCGGTGGCAATCATGGCCTGCGGGATGGTGTTCATAATCGTCACGCGTCACATTGATCTGTCGGTCGGCGCGTTGCTGGCAACGACTTCGGCCGTGATGGCAATGACGCAAACCGAACTTTTGCCACAGGTCCTCGGGATGGGTTTGAACAACCCGGCAACCTGGGCGATTACCATAGTCGTGGGGTTGTTTGTCGGCACATTGATCGGTGCTTTTCACGGCTGGATGGTCGGGTACCTGACGATACCGGCCTTCATCGTCACTCTAGGCGGGTTTCTGGTCTGGAGGAACGTGGCATGGTATTTGACCAGCGGCCAGACCATTGGTCCTCTGGACAGTAAGTTCCTGATGTTTGGCGGAACCAACGGAACCTTGGGGGCAACGACAAGCTGGCTGTTTGGCTTGTTTGCCACCGGGATCGCCATCTGGGCCTTGTGGAGCGGCCGTCGCGCAAAAGCCGCGCATGGCTTCCCCGTTAAGCCTGTTTGGGCCGAGGCCACCCTGGCCGGGATAATCGCAATTGCCATCCTTGGCTACGTCTACATCGTCAACAGCTACGCCATTCCGACGCGCCGATTGCAGCGGATGTTCGAGGCGCGCGGAGAAACGATGCCCGAAGGGCTGGTCGTCGGGTACGGCATACCGATTTCTGTCCTCATCCTGATCATCGTGGCGGTGACACTTACGGTCGTGGCGCGAAAAACCCGGTTCGGGCGCTACATCTTTGCCACTGGTGGCAACCCGGATGCGGCAGAACTTTCGGGCATCAATACACGTCTGCTGACCGTGAAGATTTTTGCACTGATGGGCTTTCTGTGCGCTGTTTCGGCCGTGGTCGCCTCGGCCCGCCTTGCAAACCATTCGAACGACATTGGCACGCTGGATGAACTGAGGGTCATTGCCGCTGCCGTCATCGGTGGAACCGCGTTGTCTGGCGGCATCGGCACCATATACGGCGCGATCCTTGGCGCATTGATCATGCAAGCGCTGCAATCTGGCATGGCCATGGTTGGCGTCGATGCACCGTTTCAGAACATCGTGGTCGGTAGCGTTCTTGTACTGGCCGTCTATATCGACATCGTCTATCGCAAGCGACTGGGGGCAAAGTGATGCAAGCTCAGGACACGCAGAAAACACCAACCAATGCTGGCCGCGGATCTGGCACGCCGCCATTGGTCGAGATGCGCGATATCTCGATCTCCTTCGGCGGGATCAAGGCCGTCGACCATGTGTCTGTCGATCTCTATCCCGGTGAGGTGGTTGGTTTGCTCGGGCATAACGGGGCCGGGAAATCCACTTTGATAAAGGTCCTGTCCGGTGCCTATCAAATGGATCAGGGCGAAATTTTGATCGACGGCAAACGTGTCGAGATCGGAAACCCCCGTGATGCCCGCGCGAACAACATCGAAACGATCTACCAAACGCTCGCCTTGGCCGACAATCTGGATGCAACGTCGAACCTTTTCCTGGGGCGCGAGATGACGACGCCTTTCGGGTTGGTCAACGATGCAGCCATGGAGGCTGAGTGCCGCAAGATCATGGCGCAGCTGAACCCCAATTTTCAGAAGTTCAATGACCCGGTTTCCGCGTTGTCGGGGGGGCAAAGACAATCCGTGGCAATTGCCCGGGCTGTCTACTTCAATGCGCGCATTCTGATTATGGACGAGCCGACAGCGGCTCTTGGGCCGCATGAAACGCAGATGGTGGCGGATCTGATCCACCAGCTAAAGGCGCAAGGTATCGGTATCTTCCTGATCGATCACGATGTTCATGCCGTTATGGAGCTGTGTGACCGCGCCTCGGTCATGAAGAATGGGAAACTGGTCGGAACGGTCGATATCGCAGATGTCACCGATGACGACCTTCTGTCGATGATCATTCTCGGCAAGCAGCCAGAACAAAAAGCAGAGTAGGGGGCAGAAATGCCAAGCGGATTTTTTGAAGGGATCGAGCGGATCCGGTTTGAAGGCGCGGACAGCAAAAACCCGCTGGCCTTCCGGCACTATGATCCAGACGAGATTGTCATGGGCAAACGCATGGAAGATCATCTGAGGTTTGCAGTCGCCTGGTGGCACTCATTCGCGTGGGAGGGCGGAGACCCCTTCGGTGGTCCAACTTTTGAACGCCTGTGGCATCCTCAGGATGATATGGGGCGGGCTCGTTTGAAGGCAGATATTGCTTTTGAGATGTTCGAAGTGCTCGGCCAGCCCTACTTCTGCTGGCACGACGCTGACATCCGGCCCGAACAGGGAAATTTTGCGGAAAACCTGAGAACTCTGGAAGAAATCACGGATTACATAGGCCAAAAGATGCAGGTGTCCGGCACAAAGTTGCTTTGGGGCACGGCCAATATGTTCAGCCATCGCCGCTGGATGGCCGGCGCCAGCACCAATCCTGATCCCGACGTTTTTGCCTTTGCAGCGGCCACGGTGAAATCCTGCCTGGACGCGACCCACAAGCTCGGTGGTGAAAACTATGTACTTTGGGGCGGGCGCGAAGGGTACGAGACCCTGCTGAACACGGATATGAAAACCGAACTGGACCACATGGGTCGGTTTCTGAATATGGTCGTGGAGTATAAAAACAAGATCGGGTTCAAGGGCACCATTCTGGTAGAACCCAAACCACAGGAGCCGTCCAAACACCAATACGACTATGACGCGGCAACCTGCATCGGGTTCCTCAGGAAATACGGTCTGGAGAACGAGGTGAAACTAAATCTCGAGCAGGGGCATGCGATCCTTGCAGGGCACAGCTTTGAGCATGAAATTGCAGTGGCCGCAGCCGAGGGAATGCTGGGCTCGATCGATATGAACCGCAACGACTACCAGTCGGGTTGGGACACTGACCAGTTCCCAAATAACACGCCGGAAGTAGCCTTGGCTTATTATTACATATTGAAGGCCGGCGGCTTTACCACCGGAGGCACAAATTTCGACGCAAAAATCCGACGCCAGTCCATTGATGCAAAAGATCTGGTGGCTGCCCATGTCGGGGGAATGGATATCTGCGCCCGGGGTTTGAAGGCCGCTGCCGCCATGATTGAAGATGGCGGTTTGGAAGCTGAGCTGTCGAAGCGTTACTCGGGCTGGAACACGCCTTCAGCGGCGACGATGCTGGATAGCGGTCTGGAAGAGATTGCTGCGCGCGTTTTGCGTGAGAACATAAATCCGAGGCCGCAATCGGGACATCAGGAAATCCTGGAGAACTATGTAAACAGGTTTGTCTGAACAGGGGCTGCATTCAATAAGCGGGTACTGAGAGATTGACACATTTGGCAGTCCATAGCGCTTGCGGGACCTGTCCAACAAATTGATCCGCAGAACAATTCGACATGCCGACATGTCAGTCAATCTGCCCTGTATCTTTGCATAGCGCCAATGATCGCTGAATAATTGAGCAATTCTGCCGCCGAAGGAAGGGGTGGAGGACTTTCCAATTGTGGTTGAGGTGGGCAGAGCTCAGTTGACTAGTCATGAGCCAAAACCTGACCGTCGTTGTGGTCGAGCAGAACCACGACCGCGCTTTCGCTATAGTTGACGCCTTGAAAGCGTATGGGGATGTAGATGTCTTTGTGATCGGCAATGTTTCGGGCCTGGCGCGCAAGATTGCCACCCACGACCCGGATATTGTGTTGATTGATATCGACAATCCGTCCCGCGATATGCTGGAGGAACTGACGGTCGCGTCCGGCCCGTTGGAGCGCCCGGTTGCGATGTTCGTGTCCGGCGCGGCAGGGGGATTGGCAAGGGCAGCGGTCGAGGCCGGAGTGTCGGCTTATGTCGTGGATGGATTGCAGGCCGACCGCATCAAGCCAGTGATGGATATTGCAATCGCCAGGTTCCAGGTCCTGCGCCAAATTCGCGTGGAACTGGCGGAAACGCGCCGCGCCTTGGAAGAGCGCAAGGTGATTGACAAGGCCAAAGGCTTGATAATGAAGTCCAGAGGCGTGCCGGAAGATGAAGCTTACGCCCTGTTACGAAAGACGGCCATGAATCAAAACCGTCGGGTGGCCGAAGTGGCCGACGCACTGGTGACGGCGTCGGGGTTGTTGTCATGAGAACCGTGACGCTCCCGGTTGCTTATATGCCTTTGGTGGATGCTGCCCCCTTGGTTGTCGCCCGCGAGATGGGCTTTGACCACGCCGAAGGGATCTCGCTGGATCTTCGTCCCGCACCGTCCTGGTCTTCGTTGCGCGACATGTTGGCTTTTGGGCACGTCGATGCTGCACATTTATTATCTCCGATCCCTGTCGCAATAGCACTTGGGCTGGGTGGGATCACGACCCCGATATCCGCTGTTTCCGTTCTGTCGCTGAATGGCAATGTCGTCGGAGTTGGCGCACAACTGGCCCGGAAGTTGGTGGATCAGGGATATGGTTTCGACTTCATCGATGCAAAAGCTGCCGGCGCTGCACTCGCAAAGGCCGCCGACGACACTCTGATCTTCGGGGTGCCGTTTCCATTTTCAATGCATGTCGAGTTGCTGCGATATTGGGTGGCCGGAACCGAGCTGGCTTCAAAAAACGTCGAGATCCGTACTGTTCCTCCACCTTTGATGGCGCAGGCGCTTGCTGCACGAGAGATTGATGCGTTCTGCGTTGGGGAACCCTGGGGGTCGTTTGCTGTCGAGGACCAGTTTGGGGCTTTGCTGTTGCCCGGTCGGGCAATCTGGAATTGCGCGCCGGAAAAGGTGCTGGCCGTCAGAAACGATTGGGCCCAGACCGAACCACATCTTCTGGGCAGCCTTATGCGCGCGGTTTGGCGTGCCGGGCGGTGGTTGTCCAATCCCGACAGCCGTTCTACGGCGTCCGAGATGTTGGCGCGCAAAGCCTATCTGAATGTGTCCCCGGAACTGGTCGATCGCGCCTTGATGGGGGAATTTGCGATCTCTCCAAGTGGAGAACACCGCCATGTTGAGGGGTTCGTAGAGTTTTTTGAAGGCGCGGCAACTTTTCCGTGGCGCAGTCAGGCCAAGTGGATTGCACATCAAATGGCGAAGCGAAACGGCCTTGAAGTTGGTGCTGCCGAACATGCAGCAGCCAAGGTCTTTCGGAGCGACTTGTACCGTCAAGCGATGCATCGATCAGGAATTGAGACCCCGGGTGCGTCCGAGAAACTGGAAGGTGCCTTGCCGGAACCAATGGCAGTTGCATCAGCCAAGGGCAGCCTGATTCTGTCTCGGAATGTCTTCTTCGATCGACGTATTTTCGAGCCTTCCGAGTAGGTGTGCACATTTTTTCCGCATTGCAGCATCGCGCAATGCTGCAATGCGGAAAAATTTCAGACATCCTTCAAAATACAGATGACGCGACCACGTTTTGTCGGCTTACTGAAGCCATCGGCAGGCAACGGAGCCATCCGACAGAATGCGCCCATGTCCATGGGCATCTATCAAGAGCAAAGCCGCTCGACCAACCGCCAACTCCTCCCGGCGGTGTGTGTCGGCGGCTTTTTTTGTGCCCGAAGGCAAACGGGCAGCCACGCGCCCTGATTGGGCCGAACCGAAGGGAAATGTGATGAAGAAACTGATCTTGAGCTTTGCGGCAACTACCGCGCTTGTTTCTCCCGCTCTGGCCGAACTTGAACTGGAAAAAGATGAACTGACCTTTGGTTTTATCAAGTTGACGGACATGGCACCGTTGGCAGTGGCCTATGAGCAGGGATATTTCCTGGACGAAGGTTTGTTCGTCACGCTTGAGGCGCAGGCCAACTGGAAAGTGCTGTTGGACGGTGTGATCGACGGGCAGCTGGACGGCGCGCATATGCTGGCGGGGCAGCCACTGGCTGCGACCATCGGATACGGGACCGAGGCGCATATCATCACGCCATTTTCGATGGATCTGAACGGCAACGGCATCACCGTGTCCAACGAAATCTGGGAAGAAATGAAACCGAATATCCCGGTGATGGAGGATGGTCGCCCGCAGCATCCGATCAGTGCCGAGGCTCTGGCCCCGGTGGTAGAGAAGTACAAATCCGAAGGCAAGCCCTTCAACATGGGCATGGTTTTCCCAGTTTCGACGCACAATTACGAATTACGCTACTGGCTCGCCGCTGGCGGTCTGCACCCCGGCTACTACAGCCCCGAGAACGTAACTGGCCAGATTGGCGCGGATGTGTTCCTGTCCGTAACCCCTCCGCCGCAGATGCCTGCGACGCTCGAGGCTGGTACGATCTATGGTTACTGCGTGGGGGAGCCGTGGAACCAGCAGGCCGTGTTCAAGGGCATCGGCGTTCCGGTCATCACCGACTATGAGCTCTGGAAGAACAACCCCGAAAAAGTTTTTGGCATCACCGCCGAATTTGCGGAGGAGTATCCGAACACCACGCTGGCCGTGACCAAGGCCTTGATCCGCGCCGCCATGTGGTTGGATGAAAACGATAACGCCAACCGCCCCGAGGCCGTCGAAATCCTCAGCCGTCCAGAATATGTCGGCGCGGATTACGACGTTATCGCGAACTCGATGACCGGCACATTTGAATACGAGAAGGGTGACAAGCGCGAAGTTCCTGATTTCAACGTGTTTTTCCGCTACAACGCGACTTACCCGTTCTACTCGGACGCTGTCTGGTACCTGACCCAGATGCGCCGATGGGGTCAGATCGCCGACGCAAAACCGGACAGTTGGTATGACGAGGTCGCCAAGTCCGTCTACAAACCCAAGATCTATCTGGAAGCCGCGCGCCTGCTGGTCGACGAGGGCTTGGCCAATGAGGCTGACTTCCCTTGGAACAGCGACGGTTACAAGGCGCCGACCCCGGTCGAGGATATCATTGACGGCATCGCCTATGACGGCCGCACCCCCAACGCCTACCTCGAAAGTCTGTCCATTGGTCTAAAGGGCGATCAGAAGATCGTCGGTTCGGACGTGCAAGGCTAACCCCGCAACACTGCGCCCGGCTTGGGTCAGGCGCGACGCTCACAAGTGCCCCGCCATCGCAAGGACACATCAGATGACAACGGTCGATCCAGAATTCAATGCAGACGCCGCCCGAGAGGACCGCCGCGCCCGCCTTTTTACCCGTATTAATGCCGCCGATAAATGGTTTCAGGTCCTTGGCCTCAGTTGGGCCACCCCGGTGCTGAAAGCAGCAGCGGGGGACAACCCGCGCGCCCAGATGACCGAGATCTGGCGGTTGCTGGTGGTCCCCCTTTTGTCGATTTGCGCATTTCTGCTGCTGTGGGCGACTTTGGCCCCCAAGGTGCAGACCTCTTTGGGTGCGGTCCCCGGACCGGCTCAGGTTTGGGCGGAAATGGTCAATCTGAACGAGGACGCGCAAGCCAAAGCCGCCAAACGCGCCAAGTTCGAGGCGATGGTCGAGAAGCGAAACCAAAAGCTGATCGACGCCGGCCGCGCGGAAGAGGTCAAGCAGGTCGCTTACACGGGCGCGCCATCCTACTACCAGCAGATCTGGACCTCGATCAAAACCGTGTTCTTCGGGTTTCTGATCGCAACGGTGGTGGCCGTCCCGCTTGGCATTGCGGCGGGTCTGTCGCCAACAGCAAACGCTGCGCTGAACCCGCTGATCCAGATATTCAAACCCGTGTCTCCACTGGCATGGCTGCCGATCGTCACCATGATCGTCTCGGCAGTTTATGTCACCAATGACGGGTGGTTTGCCAAGTCCTTCCTGATCTCGGCTATCACCGTGACCTTGTGTTCGCTGTGGCCAACGCTGATCAACACTTCACTGGGTGTAGCCTCTATCGACAAGGACCTGGTTAACGTCTCCAAGGTACTGAAAATGAACACCTATACCAAGATCACTAAGCTGGTGCTGCCTTCGGCCCTGCCGTTGATCTTTACCGGTCTGCGCCTGTCGCTTGGTGTTGGCTGGATGGTCTTGATCGCGGCTGAAATGCTGGCGCAGAACCCCGGTCTTGGCAAGTTTGTCTGGGATGAATTCCAGAATGGCTCGTCCAGCTCTCTGGCCAAGATCATGGTTGCGGTTTTCACCATCGGCATCATCGGCTTCTTGCTGGACCGGGTGATGTACGCGCTGCAATCCCTCTTTACCTTTACGAATAACCGGTGATCGAGATGAGCATTCTGAGCTTCAAGAACGCCTCGAAATCCTTTGGTGAAGGCACCGCGCGGACCGTTGTTCTGAAAGGGATCGATCTGGATGTGCAAGAGGGCGAGTTTCTGGTGATCCTCGGCTTCTCGGGTACCGGCAAGACGACGCTGATCAATTTGATGGCCGGCCTGGATATGCCGACCAAGGGCGAGGTCACGTTCAAAGGCACTCCGATCAAGGGGCCGGGCCCGGAACGTGGCGTGATCTTCCAGAACTACTCGCTGATGCCGTGGTTGACGGTCAGCGGCAATGTGGGTCTGGCGGTGGATACGGTCTTTCCTGGCCTAAGCAAGGCCGAGAAAGCCGAGAAAGTGGCGGATTACGTCAAGATGGTTGGACTCAGCCACGCCGCCTCGCGCCGCCCGGCGGAGTTGTCCGGCGGGATGCGCCAGCGGGTTAACGTGGCGCGCGCGCTGTCGATGAACCCCGAAGTTCTTCTGCTTGATGAGCCTTTGTCGGCGCTGGATGCGCTGACCCGCGCCAATCTGGCCGATGAGATCGAACATATCTGGGAAGCCGACAAAAAGACCTGTGTCCTTATCACCAATGATGTGGATGAGGCGATCATCCTGGCCGACCGGATCATCGCTCTGAACCCGGACGGGACTTTGGGGCAGGAGTTCCGCGTGTCGATCCCGCGTCCACGGGATCGGGGCGCGATGAACAACGACGAGACCTTCAAACGTCTGCGTGCAGACGTCACCAAGTATCTCATGGATGTGGGTATCGAGGCCAAAGTCGAAGGCTCGCGCATCCTGCCCGATGTCACGCCAATCCACGGAGTCCCCACTGCTGTTGCCGAGGCACAGAAAGGAATGATCGAGAACCGCTTTCTCGATTTCTCGCAACTGCACAAGGTCTACCCGACGCCCAAAGGTCCGCTGACCGTGGTTGAGGATTTCGATCTGAAGATCGACAAGGGCGAGTTCATCTCACTGATCGGCCACTCCGGCTGTGGCAAGTCCACGGTTCTGACTATGGCTGCCGGGCTAAACGAAATCTCGAAGGGTGCGATCAAGTTGGATGGCCGCCACGTCGAAGGCGCCGATCCCGAGCGCGCCGTGGTGTTCCAGTCGCCCAACCTGTTCCCCTGGCTTAGCGCCAAGGAAAATGTCGCCATTGGCGTCGACAAGGTCTACCCCAAGGCCAGCATGGCCGAGCGGCAAGATGTGGTCGAATACTATCTGGAACGTGTCGGTCTAGCTGACGCGATGGACAAGTCTGCCTCCGATCTGTCGAACGGCATGAAACAACGCGTCGGCATCGCCCGCGCCTTTGCGCTGTCGCCCAAACTGCTACTGCTGGATGAGCCCTTTGGGATGCTCGACAGCCTGACGCGCTGGGAATTGCAGGAAGTCCTGATGGAGGTCTGGTCCCGTACCAAGGTCACCGCGATCTGTGTGACCCATGACGTGGACGAGGCGATCCTTCTGGCCGATCGCGTGGTGATGATGACCAATGGTCCGCAAGCGACCATCGGGAAAATCACCGAGGTCGACCTGCCGCGCCCAAGGACCCGTAAGGCATTGTTGGAACACCCCGATTACTACGCCTACCGGCAGGAAGTTCTGGACTTCCTTGAAGAATACGAACACGGCGCCAAGCCGAAATCGCCTGCCCCCAAGGCGATTGCAGCGGAGTGAAACCATGAAACAAAGACTAGTTGTCATAGGCGCAGGCATGGCTTCGGGCCGGGTGCTGGAGCACCTGACCGATGCTGCACCAGATGCGTTCGATATCACCCTGTTCAACGCGGAACCGCGCGGAAACTACAACCGCATCATGCTCAGCCCGGTTCTGTCGGGTGAGAAGACCTATGAAGAGATCGTCACCCATGACGACGCTTGGTACGCCGAGCGAAGGATCACCTGTCGCTTTGGCGAAAAGGTGGCCAGGATCGACCGCGAGATGAAGGTGGTCGAAGGGGCGAACGGCCATGTTCCATACGACAAGCTGTTGATCGCGACGGGGTCAAACCCGTTCATGATCCCTCTGCCTGGGCATGATCTGGATGGCGTGATCGCTTATCGCGATCTGGAAGATACCCGGCAGATGATGGGTATGGGCCCGGGCAACAAGGTCGTTGTGATCGGTGGCGGTTTGCTGGGTCTTGAGGCGGCTGCAGGCATGGCCGCCCACGGCGTGGACGTTACCGTCGTTCACATCATGGGCCACCTGATGGAGCGCCAGCTGGACGAAGCAGCCGGGTATTTGCTGAAGAAGTCGCTGGAGGACAAAGGCATCAGGATTTGCCTGCAGGCGAACTCCAAGGAAATCCTCGGACAGGATGGCAAGGTCCGCGCGCTTTTGTTGGACGATGGGACCGAGTTGCCCTGCGACCTGCTGGTCATGGCAGTTGGAATCCGCCCCAATACGGCACTGGCGCAGGAGGCCGGTCTGGCCACTGGGCGCGGCATTCATGTGGATGACCAGATGCTGACCTCGGACCCGGACGTTTTTGCCGTGGGCGAATGCGTCGAACATGACGGAGAAATCTTTGGCCTTGTCGCGCCGCTTTACGATCAGGCGAAGGTGGCAGCGCAGTCGTTGCTGGCGGAAGACGCTGCATTCGCACAGAAAACCCTCTCGACCAAGTTGAAAGTCACCGGCTGCGACCTGTTCAGCGCAGGCGATTTTGCCGAAGGCCCCGAGCGCGAGGATATTGTGTTCCGAGACCCCTCGCGCGGGGTCTATAAACGGCTTGTGATCGAAGAAGATCGTCTGGTTGGCGCCGTGATGTATGGCGACACTGCCGATGGCAGCTGGTTCTTCGGGCTAATCAAAGACGGCACCAGCATCGAAGAGATGCGCGAGACGCTGATCTTCGGCCCTGCCTATCAGGGGGGTGACACTGCGGACCCTCTCTCAGCCGTTGCAGCATTGCCGCTTGAGGCGGAGATTTGCGGCTGCAACGGCGTATGCAAGGGCAACATCGTCGAGGCGATCAATGCAGGGGCCGGCGATCTGGGCGCGGTGCGCGCTAGCACCAAGGCCAGTGCCTCCTGCGGCACATGCACGGGTTTGGTCGAACAGGTCTTGCAAGTCACTTTGGGTGATGACTTCCAAATGCCAACGGCGCAACCCGTCTGCCGCTGCACGGATCTGACCCATGAGGATGTGCGCCGCCTGATCAAAGGGCAGGAGTTGAAAAGCCAGGCTGCCGTCTGGCAGGAGCTTGGATGGAACACGCCCAACGGCTGCCATGTCTGCCGCCCCGCGATCAACTATTACTTGCTGGCTGATTGGCCGCTTGAGTATCAGGACGACCCGCAAAGCCGGTTTGTCAACGAACGCAAGCACGCAAACATCCAAAAGGATGGCACGTTCAGCGTGGTGCCCCGTATGTGGGGTGGGATTACCACACCAGAAGAACTGCGCGCCATCGCGGATGCGGCGGATAAATACGACGTGCCAACCGTCAAGGTCACTGGTGGCCAGCGGATCGACCTTCTGGGCGTGAAGGGTGAGGACCTGCCCGCGATCTGGTCGGATCTGAACAAGGCGGGTCTGGTCTCGGGCCATGCTTATTCCAAGGGTTTGCGCACGGTGAAGACCTGTGTCGGAACAGATCATTGTCGGTTTGGAACGCAGAACAGCAGCGGGCTTGGGATCAAGCTTGAGAAAATCCTGTGGGGGTCGTGGACGCCTCACAAGCTGAAGCTGGCCGTGTCGGGCTGCCCGCGCAACTGTGCCGAGGCCACCTGCAAGGATATCGGCGTGGTTTGCGTGGACTCTGGGTTTCAGATCAGCATCGGCGGAGCTGCCGGAATGGATGTGAAAGAGACCGAATTGCTGTGCCAGGTGCCAACCGAAGACGAAGCAATCGAGGTTGTGATGGCCGTCACTCAGGCCTATCGGGAAGGCGGCAAGTACTTGGATCGTTTGTATAAATGGATGGGCAAAGTCGGCATGGGTTGGATCAGGGGGCATGTGGTCGACGATCTGGAAAACCGCGCGGCTCTGGTCGAAAGGTTCGAGCTGTCTCAAAGCATCTACCGCAAGGACCCGTGGGCCGAACATGTGCGGGACAAGGCGCAAACCTACGCGCCGATTGCAGATTTCACATTGGAGGCCGCAGAATGAGCTGGATCGACGTCGGGCATATCGATGAGGTGCCACTGCGCGGGGCGCGCCTGATAAAAACTCATATCGGCTGCATTGCGATTTTCCGAACTGCCGAGGCCGAAGTCTTCGCAGCTACCAATAATTGTCCCCATAAGGGCGGCCCGCTGTCCGAAGGCATCGTGCATGGTCAGTCGGTGACTTGTCCCTTGCACAATTGGGTCTTCGATCTGAACACGGGCGAGGCTCAGGGCGCGGATGATGGTCGCATCACCACCTATCCGGTGCGGCTGGAAGGCAGTCGTATCCTGCTGGACGACAAAGCGGCAACCCGGCGGAGTGCGGCCTGATGGACGGAACCGGGCTGCCTGAAATCCGGTCCACCTGCGCTTATTGCGGTGTTGGTTGCGGTGTTCTGTTGCGCCCTGATGGCGCCGGCGGTTTGGCGGTACGCGGCGATCCGGATCATCCGGCGAACCATGGGCGTTTATGCTCAAAGGGATTGGCTTTGGGTGAAACGGTCGGACTGGATCAACGCCTTCTGGCCCCGCAAGCATTTGGAAAGGATGTGCCGTGGGACGAAGCCCTGCAACTGGTCGCCGATCGCTTTTTGTCCACTATCGAGGCCTACGGACCGGACAGTGTCGCGTTCTACGTGTCAGGGCAGATGCTGACCGAGGATTACTATGTCGCCAACAAGCTGATGAAAGGGTTCATCGGTTCGGCCAATATCGATACGAATTCCAGGCTCTGCATGGCCTCAACCGTGGCTGGCCACAAACGCGCCTTTGGGTCAGACACTGTGCCGGGTACCTACGAGGATATTGATCAGGCCGACCTGGTGGTTCTGGTCGGGTCCAACCTCGCCTGGTGTCATCCGGTTTTATACCAGCGCGTTCTGGCGGCGCGACAGTCACGTAGGACAAGGATCGTTGTTGTCGACCCGCGCCGTACAGCAAGCTGCGATCAGGCCGACCTTCATCTGGCTTTGCATCCGGGCAGCGATGTTGCTTTGTTCAACAGATTGCTTGTCAGCATTCACGAAGGCGGACACGTCGTGCCTGAATTTCTGGAGCAGACTGTCGGCTTTGATGAGGCGCTTAGAACGGCGCAGCGGGACGACCCGACAGTTACGGGCCTGACCACCGAAGAGATCGAGACATTTTGTGATCTTTGGACCGGGACCGAGCGTGTGGTCACCATCTTCAGTCAGGGCGTGAACCAATCCTCTAGCGGGACGGACAAAGTGAACGCGATCCTCAATTGTCATCTGGCGACGGGTCGGATCGGGCGCGAAGGGATGGGCCCGTTTTCCGTTACCGGTCAGCCCAATGCCATGGGTGGCCGAGAGGTGGGTGGATTGGCCAACATGCTGGCCTGTCACCTGGATATCGAGAATGAAAGCCACCGCACGGCCGTTCAACATTTCTGGAACGCGCCGAAGATCTGTGAAAAACAGGGGCTTAAGGCAGTGGACCTGTTTCGTGCCGTGAAAGAGGGTCAGATCAGGGCGCTTTGGGTCATTCACAGCAATCCTGCGGTTTCAATGCCTGATGCGGATAGCGTGCGACAAGCCATTGAGAAATGTCCCTTCACCGTTGTCAGTGACCTGACGGTCCGGACGGATACGGCACGTCTTGCGGATGTGCTGTTGCCAGCGACAGGCTGGGCGGAAAAAAGTGGCACCGTAACCAATTCGGATCGCACAATCAGCAGACAGCGCGCCGTTCTGGCACCTCCCGGGCAGGCACGTGCAGACTGGGATATCCTTTCGGACGTCGGTCGTCGCATGGGGTGGAAAACGCCATTCAGCTACGACTCTCCGGCGCAGATTTTTCGGGAATACGCGGCGTTGTCCTCAGTGGCTAAATCTTTTGGCAGGGATTTTGACGTCTCAAAGCTCGCGGATATTACGGAGGAAGAATACAATGAACTAAGCCCGACGCGATGGCCGGTGATACCTGGTGGAACGGACGGACGGTTCTTTGGTGACGGTCAGTTTTTCCATCCTGATAGGAAAGCACGTTTTGTGCCCGTTTCCCATAAGCCACCGGTTGCGAAAACATCAACGCAATACCCATTTCTTTTGAATACGGGGCGAATTCGGGACCAGTGGCACACGATGACCCGGTCCGGATTGTCACCTCGTCTATCGGCTCATCTCGCCGAACCTTATGTGGAAGTGAACCCCGAGGACGCGCGCCATCTGAACCTCGGCTCTGCCGATTTGGTCGAGATCAATAGTTCGGTCGGAACTGGGATATTTCGACTTCGCATCACCGACACCGTCGCGCCCGGCCAAGTGTTCGCGCCGATTCACTGGACGGGGGAAACGGCCCCGGCGGCCCGTGTGGATGCGCTGATTCCAACTGTGACGGACCCCATCTCGGGACAACCGGAGAGCAAGGCAACGGCCGTGTCTGTTCGGCGCATGAATGCTGCCTGGTACGGGTTTGCAGTCTCTGTTGGGGCCCCATCGCCAAAGTCGGAGTATTGGGCGATTGCAAAGACGGACAAAGGTTACAGGCTGGAACTGGCAGGATACCATGTTGCCGAGGATTGGGAGAGTACTGCCCGAGAATGGTTCGGCCTGCCCGATGCCGTGTCTACTTTGATAGAAGATCAAAGGCGCGGGTCATTCAGAATTGCGTTCTCAGAGGGGCAACGCCTGTTGGCGGTGCTGTTTGTATCTTCTGAGCCGGTCACGCTGATGCGAGACTATCTTGCAGCTTTGCCCGAGGTCGCACCACACCAGATTTTGTCCGGTCGGTCATCAGCGGAACTGGAAGACTGCGGCCCGATGATTTGTTCGTGTTTCGGCGTCGGGCTAAAAGCCATAATCCGCGCAATTCACGACGAAAAACTGGTTGATGTGGATGAAATCGGAGACGCCCTTCAAGCTGGAACGAATTGTGGTTCGTGTCGGCCGGAGCTTGCCGATTTGGTCGTTGAACATTCGGAACGGCTTTGCCAGACGAACTTGGCGTGAGGTGGAGTAGGGGGCTGTCCAGCGTCTGGAAACAGCGAAGCCAAGTTCTATTTTCTACGTCCATTTGGCTTGAGAGGGCCCCCTTTTTTTCGGTGCCGGATCAGTCTGGAGAGGGAGTCGAAGCCAGATACTCAGCTATCGCTGCCCGGCATCCCCGCTGCCAGATCGCGGTCAGCCAGCGGGCGAAATCGTTGGCGAAGGGAGTGTCTCGACCAAACGCACCACAGTACTGGCTTTGTTCGATCCACAGTTGCGGATTGGCCCTTGATGCCAGCGCCGTTTTTTTTAAGTCCTCCCAGTGAGGGTCGTTTGGGGCTATTTCGGATCCATTCTCGCGAACCCCCGCGCACATCCGGCACCAGAAAGCTTGGGACAGCGCAAGCCCGTTCAGGGATGAACCGGCCGCAAGCGCATCGCGCATCGAGGGTAGCAAGAACCCCGGATGGCGTGATGATCCGTCGAACGCAACCCGACGCGTCGAATCGTGGATTGCGGTATTCGAAAAACGCCCCTCGACCAATCCAAGATATTCAGTCGCGGTTGTTCCGGGGACAGGTTTGACATGGGGAAGAATTTCTTCGGCCTGAACTTTGCGGAAAAACGACACGATGTCGGGGTCCTGCATGCAATCTGCAATCGTGGGGACATTCAGAATTTCCCCGGCATTTGCCAGCAATTGGTGGCCGCCATTCAGTATGCGCAGTTTCATTGTCTCGTAACTATGGACATCTTGGGTCAGCGTCACGCCAACCTCATCCAGCGGCGGCCGCCCGTCACAAAAATCGTCCTCGATCACCCACTGGCGAAAGTTTTCATGCGAGACCGGCGCGCGGTCGTCGATGCCGAGGTTGCGGCATTGCGATATTAATTGTTCCGTCGTCGCGGGCACAATGCAGTCCACCATCGAGTTCGGAAATGCGCCATTCCGGTCAATCCAATCGGCCAGATCGGGGTCGGACATACGGGCCAATCCAACGATACAGTTTCGCAAAATCGCACCGTTGCCCTGAAGGTTATCGCAGCTGAGCGCGGTAAAGGGTTTCAGACCGTTCGCCCGGCGCTGCCCGAGCGCGGCAACAATGGCGCCAAAAGCGGTGCGGAGCTGGTTGGGATTTGCCGCGTCATGGCGAATATCATCGTGGTTCAGGTTGAACGCACCGGTCTTGGCGTCCAGAAAATACCCGCCTTCGGTCACGGTCAGCGATACGATCCGGATGGCCGGATCAGCCATCTTGCGGATCAGAGATGCGTTGCCATTCTGAATCGGAAGGTAGTCGATCATAGGGCCGATCACCTCGGCAGATATTCCCTCGGGGTCCAGTTCGATCAATGTTGTCAGGCAGTCCTGCGCCAGCAGTTTCTTTCGCATATCGGCGTCGTAGCTTCGCACACCCGCCCCGATAATCGCCCAGTCCAATGCCTGACCCCGCTGCATCAACTCGTGGATATACCAGGCCTGATGCGCCCGATGAAAATTACCCAAACCTATATGAACGATGCCCGGTCTCAGGTCCGCGCTATTATAACCCGGTGTTCTGACGGATGCCGGCAGGCCTTCAAGGCTGTCGCGCCGCACCCGAACCGGAGGTTTTGCGTTCGCCATGGGGTCCATCAGCTCATCCAGTTTCCGCCATCGACATTGTAGGTTTGAGCGACGATGTACTTGGCCTCGTCAGAGGCCAGAAACACCGCCATCCCGGTCAGATCTTCGGCGCGGCCCATCCGGCCATACGGAACGGCGGCCGCCACTTCGCGCTTTTTCTGACCGGGGACCTTGCCTTCGTGTTTTGCAAAAAACGCATCCACGCCGTCCCAATGTTCTCCGTCGACAACGCCCGGGGCGATGGCATTCACGTTGATCCCATGGGAAATCAGGTTCAGGCCCGCTGATTGAGTCAACGATATGATCGCGGCCTTGCTGGCACAGTACACAGCGACCAAAGGTTCGCCCCTTCGTCCAGCCTGCGATGCCATGTTGATGATCCGGCCCTTGATCCCGTGTTCGATCATGTGGCGTGCAACAGCCTGCATCGTGAAGAGCACACCAGAAACGTTGATGTCAAAGACACGATTATAGTCGGCACGCTCAATCTCAACGATTGGTGCGGCAGTGAAGATCGCCGCGTTGTTGATCAGAATGTCGATCGGACCGAAATGTGCGGCTGTTCGCGCGACGGCGTCATCTATGCTGTTCTGGCGGGTCACGTCCATCTCGACGGCCAGGGCAGCTTCGCCGATTTCACCGGCCGCCTCCTGCGCACGTTTGCTGTCAATGTCGGCGATTGCGACCCGCGCGCCTTCTGCCACATAGGCTTTGGCAAAGGCCAGCCCGATGCCACGCGCGGCCCCGGTGATCAGGGCGGTTTTGCCTGTCAGACGTGTCATTCGATCCGCAGGCCTTGCGCGTCAAACCGGTGGATCACATCTGCACGCGGCGTCAGGTGGATGCGGTCGCCGTGGCGGAAACCGACCTCGCCATCTGCTCGGACCGTGATTGTTTCAGCCAGACCGGTTTCGTGGACGTGAAAGAAGGTGTCCGAGCCCAAATGTTCGGAGACGCTGACGACCCCGGACCATTCTCCTTCGGTCTCGGAAACGCCTATGTGTTCGGGGCGAATTCCGATGGTTTGCGCGCCATGTCTTGCGGCCTCCGGGCCTTCGATAAAGTTCATCCTGGGTGAACCGATGAACCCTGCCACAAACAGATTGCGTGGCGTGCGATACAGTTCCAGCGGGGTGCCGACCTGTTCGATCACTCCGGCCTGAAGAACGACGATCTTGTCGGCCATTGTCATGGCTTCAACCTGATCGTGGGTCACGTATATCATTGTTGTCGCTAGGCGTTCGTGCAGTTCGCTGATCTCAAGCCGCATGCCGACGCGCAACGCGGCGTCAAGATTCGACAGGGGTTCATCAAACAGAAACGCTGCCGGCTCGCGTACGATGGCGCGACCAATGGCAACGCGCTGGCGCTGCCCGCCGGATAACTGCCCGGGGCGGCGGTCCAGATAGTCGCTCAGGTTCAGAACACTTGCCGCGCCTTCGACGCGTTTGTCGATCTCGGCTTGATCCAGCTTGGCCATGCGCAGGGGAAAGGCGATGTTCTTTCGTACAGTCATGTGCGGGTACAAGGCGTAGGACTGGAACACCATCGCCAGCCCCCGCTTGGCAGGTGGGACATCGGTGGCATCCGATCCGTCAATATCGATGGAACCCGACGTGATATCCTCCAACCCCGCGATCAGGCGTAATAGGGTAGACTTGCCACACCCCGACGGACCGACGAAGACGGTGAACTCACCATCCTCGATGGTCAGGTCCAGCGGGGGGATGACCTGTACGTCGCCGAAGCTTTTGGTCACGGACTTGAGTTGAATACGTCCCATGTGTCGTGTTCCTTATTTCACAGCGCCGAAGGTCAGGCCGCGGACAAGTTGTTTCTGGCTGAACCAGCCAAGGATCAGGATTGGTGCAATCGCCATGGTCGAGGCCGCGCTGAGCTTGGCAAAGAACAGGCCTTCGGGGCTGGAATAGCTGGCGATAAACGCGGTGAGCGGAGCCGCGTCGACGGCGGTCAGGTTGAGGGTCCAGAACGCCTCGTTCCAAGCCAGGATGAAGTTCAGCAGAACCGTCGAGGCGATGCCCGGGATGGCCATGGGCGTGAGGACATAGAGGATTTCCTCTTTCAGCGTCGCGCCATCCATCCGCGCGGCTTCCAGAATTTCACCCGGGATCTCGCGGAAATAGGTGTAGAGCATCCAGACGATGATCGGCAGGTTGATCAACATCAGAACCACGACCAGCCCCCCGCGCGTGTCCAGCAGACCCAACCGGATGAACAGCAGGTAGATCGGGTAAAGCACGCCAACGGCAGGCAACATCTTGGTGGACAGCATCCACAGCAGAATGTCCTTGGTGCGTTTCGAGGGGACAAATGCCATGGCCCAGGCGGCGGGCACTGCGATTATCACGCCCAGAATGGTTGATCCGCCCGCGATGATAACTGAATTCCACAGGAACCGCATGTAGTCTGAGCGCTCCTGTACGATCGCGTAGTTCTCCAGCGTCCAGTCGAAATTCAGGAACAGCGGCGGGCTGGCGATCGCCTGCGCCTCGGTCTTGAAGCTGGTCAGGATGGTCCAGAGGATCGGGAAAAAGATCAGCAAACCGACGGCCCATGCAAGGGCAGTGTTCAGCGATTTGCGGCGGGTTGTGACGGCGCGGGCCATGGTCTTACCTCCTCACGCGTCCAGGTTCTTGCCAACGATGCGCATCAGGAAGATGGCAACGATGTTGGCTAGGATGATGGCGTAAACACCTCCGGCTGATCCGAGGCCGACATTCTGGCTTTCCAAAACGCGCTGGAAGATCAGGTAGGTGAGTGTGCGGGTGCCGAACGCGCCGCCTGTGGTCACGAAGATTTCGGCGAAGATCGACAAAAGAAAAATCGTCTGGATCAGGATCACGATGGTAATCGCGCGGCTGAGGTGCGGCAGGATGATGTGATAGAATCGCTTCAGGACCGGTGCCCCGTCCATCTCGGCCGCTTCCAGTTGTTCACTGTCCAGCGACTGGATTGCGGTCAGCAGGATCAGCGTCGCAAAAGGCAGCCACTGCCACGACACGATCATGATGATCGAGGTCATCGACGCCTCGGACAGCCACGAAATTGGTTCGGCCCCAAAAAAGCGCCACAAGTGGGCAAGCAAGCCATTGACCGGGTCCATGAACATGTTCTTCCAGACCAGCGCGGACACAGTGGGCATGACAAAAAACGGTGCGATCACGAGGATCCGAACGACGCCTTGTCCCCACATTGGCTGGTCCAGCAGCATCGCCAATAGAATGCCCAGAATAACCGTGATCACCAGAACGCCGCCGACAATAACCAGCGTTGCTTGCACCGCGGGCCAGAACGAACTGGATGAGACGAACCGGACATAGTTGTCGAAACCAACCCAGCCCAGATCACCGCCGCGCAGCGGCAGGTACTTCTTGAAGGAAAAATACAGGGTCATCGTCAGAGGCACGAGCATCCAGCCAAGCAGCAGGACCACGGCAGGTGCCATCATCAGGCGCGCAACGGATCGGGAGTGTTGAGTAGCCATGATGCAAGACCTCTCTGTTCAGGCGTAAGCATAGCCTGCGAGAAAAACGGGAATTGTGGAAGTCAGAGTGGCGGGTGGGACATTGCCCACCCACCGGGGAGGGATGCCTCAGTATCCTGCGGCTTCCATTTCTTCAGCCGTGAAGGCCTGCGCTTTGGCAAGGGCCTCGTCCACTGTCTGCTGCCCGGCATAGACTGCCGAGAACTCCTGGCTTACCTGAGTGGCGATACCCGCAAATTCCGGGATCGCGACAAACTGGATGCCGGTATAGGGCGTCGGCTGTGCGCAGCAATTCTGCGGGTCGGCCATCAGGATCGATTCCAGCGTCATTTTTGCGAACGGGACCGCCTTGTAGTTGTCGTTCTCATAAAGCGACGTCCGCGCGCCCGGAGGCACATTGGCCCAGCCTTCATTTTCGGCCACCAGCTCGATGTAGTCTTTCGAGGTCGCCCATTCGATAAACTGTTTGGCAGCGTCTTCCTGCTGAGTGCCTGCCGGAATCGCAAGGGCCCAAGCCCAAAGCCAATTGGCGCGTTTGTCCACGCCTTCCGAATTGGGCGCCAGTGCGAAGCCCACCTTGTCGGCGACTGTGGAATCGTCGGGGTTGGTCACGAAAGAAGCGGCGACCGTTGCGTCAATCCACATGCCGCATTTGCCCTGCTGGAACAGCGACAGGTTTTCGTTGAAGCCGTTGGTGGCATAGCCAGCGGGGCCGGACTCACCCATCATATCGACAAAGAAGGTCAGGGCCTCTTTCCATTCAGGCTGATCGAACTGAGGTTTCCAGTTTTCGTCAAACCACCGCGCACCGAATGAGTTTCCGGTCACGGTGATGAAGGCGCCGCCTTCACCCCAACCCGCCTTGCCGCGCAGGCAGATGCCGTTGATGTCGTTGTCGCGGTCGGTCATTGCCGCCGCCGCTTCGCGAATGAATTGCCAGGTCGGTGCCTCGGGCATTTCCAGACCTGCCTTTTCCATCAGGTCCGTACGATACATGATCATCGAGCTTTCGCCATAGAACGGCGCCGCATAAAGCGTCCCTTCATGGCTCAGGCCACCGGCCATCGCGGGCAGAATGTCGTCGACGTCATATTCCGCGGACATTCCGTCCAACGGCACCAGCCAACCATTCGCACCCCAGATCGGCGTCTCGTACATGCCGATGGTCATGATGTCGAACTGACCGCCTTTGGTGGTGATGTCGGTGGTCACGCGCTGACGCAGGACGTTTTCCTCGAGCGTCACCCACTCCACATCGATCCCGGTCGCTTCGGTGAATTTGTCGGTATAGCCCTGCATCCGGATCATGTCGCCGTTGTTCACTGTAGCGATCGTGATGGATTGCGCGTGGGCTGCTGCCGTGGCGACGAAAGTCAGTGCAGTCGCCGCACGAAGTGCGTTCTTCAGATACATCCCTGTCCTCCCTGAGCTTGGATGTCGTGCAGAGAGGTTAGAGCGTAAATTGTCGCGGCGTCAATAAAAACTTTACGCGCGTTAAAAAGTTGCGACTAAGCAGAATCCCTTAAAACAAGCCTTGCAGGGAACAGCGTCTCTGTCCTCGTTTCAAATTTCCCGCCACTTTCAATGAGTTCGAACAGCGTCTCGACGCTGCGCCCGGCAACATTGTCATAGTCATGCGCGGCTGTTGTCAGGGATGGGCACGTAAACTTTGCGAAAGGATGGTCGTCATTCGAGGCCACGCGAAGCGCGCAATCATCCTTGCGACCAACCCGAATCCCCTGTTCGTAGCAGGCCGCAAGAAAGCCGATGGCCAGCCGGTCATTGCTGCATAACACCGAGTCGCTCGGCAACATGCGCTCCTCCAGAACCTTCAGTGCACCCCTGTGGCCAATTTCTTCAAACGCCCAGCCCGTGCCGTCGACCTTGATGATATGTGGCTCAAACCCGAGACGCTCCATGACCTCAACATAGGCCTTGCGTCTTTTGTTGGCGTTCGGGTTGGCAGGCGTCCGCATTTCAAAGAACGAGGGCGGTTCGCCTGTGCGCGTCATGTATTCCACAGTTTGCGAGACAAAACTGAAATTGTCCGACCCGACGAATGCCGCGCCAAGTCCATCAAGGTTACTGTCAAACAGAACTGTCGGCACATTGGCGCAGAACTTTTCGATTGCCGAACGGTCTGAAATCCGCCCCAATGGCGCCAGCAAAACCCCGGCGGGTTTCAGGGATTGCAGCCCGTCCATGATTTCATTTTCCAGCTTCTGTTCGCCATGAGAGCTGAACAGGGAAGGGCGATACCCGGCCGCGATACAGCTTTGTTCCAGATAACGCGCGATTTCGGCAAAGAACGGATCGGCCAGATAGGGAACGACAATGCCGATATTCTTGGTCAGCTTCCGGTTCTGGTTCACCGCAAAGATATTGGGGCGATAGTCAAACCGTTCCAGCGCTTCTTCGATGCGGGCCCGTGTCGTCGGGCGAACACTATCGGGGTCGTGAAAGTACTTGGATACCGTCGGTCGCGAAATCCCGCTGAGGGCCGCGAACTCTTCCATATTCTTTATTTTGGTCATGCCAGTCTGCCTGCGGATACTGTCCGCCTTGATCTTATCGTAGCTTTACATATTCTTTGCGCGCGCTAAAAAATCAATAGCCCGGCTGGCAACAGGTGTTGACAGCGTGCCGGCCATTGCGGGAACTTGCGCAACAGTCTTTCAACTGGAAAAGGAATGGCCATGTCTCGACTATCGGAACGCCGCGATTTTGCTGTTGCGGTTTGTAAAGAAGCTGGGGCAATCGCCAAAAAATACTTTGCGGACAGGGGCGATCTTGTCGTTGACCAAAAGGGCGCTCAGGACTGGGTCAGCGAAGCGGACAGGAACGTCGAGACATTCATCCGTCAGAGGATCGCGGAATTCTGGCCCGAGGATGGAGTGTTCGGTGAAGAGCATGGTGCGACCGAAGGGAAAAGTGGCTTCGATTGGGTAATAGACCCCATCGACGGGACAACGAATTTTGTCAACGGCATTCCGGCTTATACCATTGTACTGGCCGGCGTCGCTGAAGGGCGCACCATGGTCGGGGTGATCCATGAACCAAATGTCGATGAGACATTTGTGGCAACGCGCGGAGAGGGGGCGACCTTGAACGGTACGCGGATTCACGTCGCGTCCGGAGTGGCGTTGCGGGATGGAACCGTAGCCGTAGGATACTCGAACCGGGTCGAAACACGCCATGTCCTGCCTGTCGTTGCAGAACTGATCGAACGTGGGGCCATGTTCCACCGGAACGCCAGCGGGGCGCTGTCTCTTGCTTATGTCGCCGCCGGAAGACTTCTGGGTTATGTGGAAGAGCACATGAACGCCTGGGATTGTCTGGCCGGGCAATTGCTGGTCGCGGAGGCTGGTGGCACAATCGAAGATCAGGACGCAGATGCAATGATCCGGGACGGAGGGCGTGTCATTGTGGGCACGCCAGATGTCTTCGAGACCTTGCTTGAGATCGCCGAGGACGCGTGGAACTCTTGACCTCTAGGTAAAGGCGACCCACCCGGACTGAGGTTTGAGTGTCAAAAGATCTGCCTGCCAGAAATGACCCTGTGAAGGCTGATCGTAACGGCGGTCAATTGAACGGCCAGAAAGTGCGCACCATAATAGTGTTCCGACCGCCCCATGAGTGACTATGGCCAGGTCTTTACCCCGGTGCATTCCTACAATCTCGGTCACCGTCCGATGAATGCGCGCCTGCGCTTCGACCGCTGTTTCCCAACCGCGATAGCTGGTTTCCGGTCGGGCAAAAAATGCGTCAGCGGCGGTTTCGAACTCCTCCCTGGGTAGGAATCCGGTTGCACTGCGGTCGTTTTCGCCAAGGCCCGCGTGTTGTTTCGGGCGCAGGTTTCGAGCGGCGGCAAGGATCTCGCCCGTTTCGCGGGCCTTCTGCTCGTTGCTGGTCCAAATCTGGGTGACATTCGCCAGAGCGCCATTCACAGCGAATGCTGTAGCACGATCACGGCCGACGGCACTCAGACCCCAATCCGTGATCGGGATGCCCGGATCGATAGAAACCTCGGGATGTGTGATGATCAGAAGTTTCGGCATCTAATCGGGCAATAGCACTGGCCCCTTATCGGCAAAACTCATCCTGACCTCAGCGCCCGGCTCAAGTGGTGCGTCGACGTCATCGTGAACAGCAAAGGCCTGACCGAAAGTGCCAGTCAGCGTGTATTCCATCCGGACGCCGACATATGTCGCCTTGGCCACGGTAGCGGGGATACCCTGATCAGAGCCGATCACCAGACGCGAGGGTCGGACGGCAATGGTGGCGCCACCCGGCGTCAAACCACGGCGCGGCAGCGTATGGCGATAGCCTTCGATTTCGATTGTGGCGGTGTCACCATCTGTACCAACGATCTGGCAATCAAGCAGGTTTGCCTCGCCTATGAAGTCTGCGACGAAACGGTCGTTCGGCGCATCATATAGCTCGCGCGGGGTGCCCATCTGAGCGATGGCCGCGTTACGCATCACGACGATCTCATCCGAAACCGCCAGAGCCTCTTCCTGATCGTGCGTGACGTAGACGACAGTCAGGCCAAGGTCTTGCTGGATGGCCCGGATGTCCTCACGCACCTGACGACGAAGCTTGGCGTCGAGATTGGACAGCGGCTCATCAAACAGCAGCACCTGAGGCTCAAGAACCAGCGCCCGGGCGACGGCGACACGCTGTTGCTGACCGCCGGACAGTTCGGACGGAAGACGACTGTCGAACCCTTTGAGGCCAACCAGTTCCAGGCCGTTCAGGGCGCGACTTCGGGCTTCGTCCTTCGCGAAGCCGGAAAACGTCAGGCCGTACATCACGTTCTCCAACACACTCATGTGCGGAAAAAGCGCGTAGGATTGGAATACCATCGACACGTCGCGGTCGGTCGCAGGCAGTCTGGTCACGTCCCGGTCACCGATCAGAATCGTGCCCGAGCTTGCCATTTCCAACCCTGCGATCATGCGCAAGGTCGTGGTTTTCCCGCACCCGGAAGGACCCAGCAGCGTAACCAGCTTGCCAGCCTCGACATGCAGATTGATGTTGTCAACGGCGACCACATCCTTGCCGAACATTTTTGTAACGGATTCGAACCGAACCGGCGCGGCTTTGGACTGCAGGCTCATGTCATTCTCTCCTAAACATTAGTGCGCGACTGGGTCATTCGCCGTCCGATCTGTGTCCGCCCGACAATCAACTGCATCAGCGCAACAACCGACAGCATCACGAAAATCAGTGTGGTCGAATAGGCGATGGCAAGACCATAGTCGTTGTTTTCGACCCGCCCGATAATATAGCTGGTTGCCATGTCATATTCCGCGCTGACCAGAAAGATAACGGCAGAAATCGCCGTCATGGCCCGCACAAAACTGTAGACCAGCGCGGCCAGTATCGCGGGGCGCAGCAACGGCAGAATGATACGCCGGAACGTTTGCCACGAGTTTGCCCCAAGCGTCAGCGAGGATTCGTCCAGGCTGCGGTCAAGCTGCGACATGCTGGCAATGCCCGCGCGAACGCCGACCGGCATGTTGCGGAAGATGAAGCTGACAATGAGGATGACGCCCGTGCCTGTGATTTCGATAGGAGGGACGTTAAACGCAAGGATGTAGCTGACACCGATCACCGTTCCGGGGATCGCGAACGACAGCATGGTTCCGAACTCAAAAGCGTTCTTGCCCGCAAAGCTTTGCCGGGTCAGCAGATATGCCGTTACCAATCCTACGGCTGCAGTCAGCGGCGCGGCAATGGCGGCGATTGTAATGGTGGTCCAGAAGCTGTCCCAAGCTGCACCGGTCCAGCGAATGCCTTCTTCTTCGAAACGCACAGAAAAGGCGGTCACATAGTGCTTAAGGGTCAATGAATTGTTGACGCCCCACAACTCGACCACGCTGCCGTATACGATCATTGCATAAACGATGACGGTGAACAGCGCCCAGCCAAGCGCGACAACCAACACCGGGACAGACAGGCCGGTCGGCATCAATGGGTGCACTCCTGCGTCACCTTTTCCGGTTACAGTGGTATAGCTTTTCTTGCCCAGCCAGACCCGCTGCGCGTAGAAGGCTGACAAGGTGAAAAACAGAAGCACCATGGCCAGAACGGCAGCGCGACCCTGATCATATTGAGCGCCGACGATTGCGAAGAAAATCTCGGTCGACAGAACGTCGAAGTTTCCGCCCAGCACAAGCGGGTTTCCGAAATCGGCCATGCTTTCGATGAAACCCAGAAGAAAGGCATTGGCAAGACCCGGGCGCATCAGGGGCAGGGAGACCGTCTTGAACGTCTGCCATCTGCTGGCGCGGAGTGTTTGGGCTGCTTCCTCCATCGAAGGAGAGACGCCTTCCACCACGCCGATCAGAACGAGAAAGGCAATGGGCGTGAACGCCAGCGTCTGCGCGATCAGAATGCCGGGCATTCCGTACAGCCACCGTGTTGGTTGCGTGCCCAACAGATCAGCAATGAAGCGGGTAACAGACCCGGACAGGCCAAACAGCAGGATGAGGGCAAGGCCGATCACAAAGGGCGGCGTGATGATCGGCAGAACGGTCAAGGCCCGCAATGCGCGCTTGTAGCGGAAGCCCGAGCGCGTCACGACCAAAGCGAAACACAGGCCCAGGATCGTAGTGACGAAGCCGACCACGATGGCAAGGAACAGGGAATTCCAGGCCGCGCCGCACTTGGCCCCATAAAAACAACCCAATCCCCAAAGCCGGTCATCGAAGAATTTTGAAAAGAACACCGAAATTGAATAGGCGCCATCTTCGGTGACGAAGGCGGCAAACAACATCTTTGCGATAGGGAAAAAGACAAAGGCGGTGACGATGGTGATCACGCCTCCGATTGCGCTGACGACGAAGACATCGCCGTTGATGGCGCCTCTTGCCGCGATGCCCTGGGTCAGCAGGAACAAAAAGCTCGATGCGCATATCATCGCGCCATAGCCCATGCCGAACTGGCGATCGCCGAGTTCACCAAAAAACGCTTCCATCCAATCGAAGTTGAAACCTCTGATGCCGATGCTGAACCCCTGAGCAATCAGCCAGCCGAAGCCGAGTGCGCCGGACAGGATCAAAATGCGAGCATAAAGCGGGTCGGATTTGACGCGCCCCAGTGCAAGCAAAGGCAGCAAAAGGGCAATCACAAGCGGTGCAAGCCAGAGCTTCTCGCCTTGTCCGATCAGAAATGCTGCGGGTGCATAATCTTCGTCGAACGGGTAGCCGTCAAAAAGCCATTCGAACGACCACAGGCCGCCGTCAACCATGTACCAGGGTAACAGGCAGAATCCGACCCAACCGGCAATGATCCAAAAGATCAGGACCGGATGGGTCGTTTTTGTCGTCTTGTCAGTCATTTATTGTGGCAGAACTGAAACCTCTTCATCCCATTTCTGCAACAACCGCTTCCGTTCGTCTGACGAGCCATACTTTTTGAAATCATAGTCGATCAGCTTGATCTGGCTCATGTCAGGCGCGCTTTCCGAGGTTTCGGCGCTTTTGTTCGATGGAACCTGGAACGCGTTGACCTGAAGGGCAAGGTTCTGAGCTTCGGGCGACAGCGCCCAATCATAGAACTTCTTCGCCTCTTCCACGTTGCGGGCACCTTCGATGATCGACATCGAGCCAATTTCGTAACCGGTACCCTCGCAAGGCGCCACGACCTTGATCGGGAAACCTGAAACAGCCTGTTTCACGGCGTCATGCATGAATACAATACCGATGGTGTTTTCACCGCGCCCCGCGGCCTTGATCGGGGCCGAGCCTGACTTGGTGTACTGGTTGATGTTCGAGTGCAGGCCCTTCATGAATTCAAAGCCTTCATCCTCGCCGAAGATCTGTACCATCGAGGCCAGCGTCGTATAGGCCGTGCCCGATGAGTTTGGGTTCGCCATCTGAACGTGGCCCTTGTACTCAGGCTTCAGAAGGTCTTTCCAACAGGCAGGTTCGGGCAGATTGTTCGCCGCGACAAGATCTGCGTTGTAACCATAACCAAGCGCACCTGAATAGATACCGATCGTCCGGTTGCCGGCGCTTTCAGCCTGGGAAATCGCCCAGTCGTGCAGTTGGTCGCGCATTGGAGACACGTATTCCATTGTCAGCCCTTCTTCGGCGGCCTGAAGGTGCGGGTCGCCCGTGCCACCCCACCACACGTCGCCTTTCGGGTTCGAGCTTTCGGCGCGAATTTGCGCAAAGGTTTCACCCGACGATTTCCGGGTCATGTTTACATCGATGCCTGTCGCATCTTCGAAGCTGCGTGCCATGAGTTGACACCAATCTTCCTGGGCCGAGCAATAGAAGGTCAGCTTGTCTGCCTGCGCCGCCGACATGGAGGCAGCTAGGGCAATCAGCGACCCGACGGCCGTGGATGTCAATTTCTTCATTATACGTTCCTCCCTTTGAGAATAATTTGTCCGGGTTTCCCGGTTCTTTTAAGCTCTTCCTCATGCGGTGTTTCGTAGACCCTGAAGCGCCAATTCGTACTCAATGACAACCTGCGCTGGATTTCTGGTGGCGCCAGTTGCCGGGCGGTTTCGTGAGCGGGGTCAATCGTTGAATAATGTGTCTTGCTTCCAGATCTCCGTGCAGCCTTCTGAATTCTCACAATGAAATGTGCTTTGTGCAACAAAAAAGGTCTGCCCAGAAGAACTTGGCCCGGATCGGGCAAGGTCTGGTTTCGGTACAAGAGCGATCAATTGGATGGCTTCGGGCTGCATCCGGTCACGCAGATTGGTCAGTTGGGTGACAGGGTAACGATTTCGAAAGACATTTGGATCAGTCGTTCCAAGCCCTGTCGCTTCATTCGAAAGGGTGGCGCGATGGTTATTGGCCTCGACCAGCGCGCCCGTTGTTACAAGGAACGGGTAATGCGGAAGTCTTGAAGTAGCTGGAAACTGAGCCAGCGTATCAGCTACGTCGGAGGCGAGATTTCAGATCTGTGGGAGCGCATGAGGCGGACCGCGCGAATGAGCCTGATGCCCCTGTCCTGCGGTTGGCAGATTAACCAGCGTCACACTGAGTGGGGCGGGCCGCTAAGGCCGGCCCCCGATTGAGCATCTGTCGATCACCAGTGGCCGGTGCTTTCCATGCTTGCCCAGGGTTCGGCCGGCTCAAGGGCATTGCCGTTTTGCAGCAATTCAACCGAGATGTTGTCAGGCGAGCGGACAAAGGCCATGCGTCCGTCGCGGGGCGGGCGGTTGATGATTACTCCGTTGTCCTGCAGGTGCTGGCACGTCTCATAGATGTTGTCGACGCCGTAGGCCAGATGCCCGAAATGGCGGCTGTCGCTGGGCAGTGCATCATCGCCATCCCAATTATACGTCAGCTCGATCGGTGCATCTTCCTGACCCGGTGGTGCCAGAAATATCAGGGTAAAACGCCCTGCTTCGCTTTCATAACGTCGCGTTTCCTTCAGTCCCAGCAGCTCGTAGAAAGCCAGTGATTTTTCCAGATCTTTCACGCGGACCATGGTGTGAAGATAAGTCAGCCCCATCGTGCCATCCTTTTTTGTGCAGGTGATGCGCTGCAGCTTAGCGCGCCAAGGCAAGGTGTCGAGGGGCAGAGGGCAAACAATTGTGCGTTTGGGCAATTGGGCGCACATATCGCGGTTCCTGTGCCTGATCTACCGATATATAGTGGGCGGCGACTCATTGCTGGAAAGGACCAATTCATGCCGCTGTCTTCTGACCAACTGGCCGAGATCGAAGCGCAACGCGCGCAATCGCATCCCACACGCCGCGTCGTCGCAGCGGGAATGGAGGAGCATCTGTATACGGCCCATCAGGTGCTGGATCATGGATTTGTCCGCGTCATCGACTATATGGGCGATGATGCCGCGATTTGTCAGGCCGCGCGTGTGTCTTATGGCAAAGGCACCAAATCGGTGCAGAATGACGAGGGGCTGATCCGCTATCTGATGCGGCACTGGCATTCGACCCCGTTCGAGATGTGCGAGATCAAGCTGCACGTAAAACTTCCGGTCTTTGTGGCCCGCCAGTGGATTCGTCATCGTACGGCCAATGTGAACGAATACTCGGCGCGGTACTCCATTCTGGATCGCGAATTCTATATCCCGGCCCCCGACCATGTGGCGGCCCAGTCCGAGGTGAACAACCAGGGGCGGGGCTCAGCCTTGGAGGGCGAAGAAGCGGCGCGTGTATTGGAAATTCTCAAAGCCGACAGCACGCGGTGCTATGACAATTACGAAGCCATGATCAGCCAGGACGGGCAGCAGGGGCTGGCGCGTGAACTTGCGCGGATGAACCTACCCGCCAATGTTTACACGCAATGGTACTGGAAGGTCGATCTACACAACCTGTTCCACTTCCTGCGGCTGCGCGCTGACCCGCATGCCCAGTACGAGATTCGGGTTTATGCCGACACAATGTGCAAAATCGTGGCGGACTGGGTGCCGTTTGCCTACAGGGCCTTCGAAGACTACCGCCTGGGTGCCGTGAACCTGTCGGCGCAGATGGTCGGCAGCTTGCGCAGAATGCTGGCGGGTGAGACCGTTACACAGGAAAACTCTGGCATGACAGCGCGTGAATGGCGCGAATTCGAGGACGTGATCCGGCAAGGTTGATGTAAGTCTCCTAACTGTCGGTTGTCCATAAATCATGCCATGCGGCTGTCACGCTGGCCGCATGTTATGTGCAGTATGCTTTTTTGGGCTTTGCCTGTTATGGGCCAGACCCGCACCTGCAAAAACTCCGATCGCCGAGGTGATTTGCTAGCCCACAACAAAAATGCACTCGAAACCCGAGCGTCAGTGCGGTGCAAGCCGTGCAGCCTCTGGGGTGCAGGCGCCCGAGTTGATCATGGAAGTCTGGGTCAGCAAATCAGGTGACTGAACCATGGTTGTTACCCATTCCAGCGGCACGTCCTGTATCGTTGCGATGGGACAAGACGAGCACACTCATGCCGGAGCGAAATCGGCGCGAGGGGAAGGATTGGGACCTTTTGAAACGGCCGGCGGCCTGAAATTGGCCGCCGACCTTATTGATCTTCCCACACTTGGCGGGGGGTTAAAGAGGCTTCAAATCAGCTGCCATCTGGCGGCCGTCACGTCCGTCTTGTAACTCGTACGAGACCTTCTGATTGTCAGCAAGCCCGGTCAGACCGGATCGTTCTACGGCCGAGATGTGAACAAAAACGTCCTTGCCGCCCTCATCGGGAGCAATAAATCCATAGCCTTTGGTCGTATTGAACCATTTCACGGTGCCAGTTGGCATTTCCCGTGTCTCCTTCTACTTTCACGTTGTCCCACAAATTGGTGGGGGCAGTGGTTGACGTAACCGCAACACATCACTGTTTCGCCCAAACGATACGGCCCGAATTGCGTGTTTCGTCTTTTTCAACATTGCACGGTGAAGTAAAAAATCAAGAATTACCGAAGAAAACCGGTGATTTTGCCTAAATCCCAAGCAGAAACAGGAACAGAAGTAAGATGCGCCTTTATGGTTTGAAGACTTGCGATACGTGCCGTAAGGCGTTGAAATCAATGCCAGATGCAGAGTTTGTGGATGTCCGGACCCAAGGTGTCCCGGCCTCGGTGCTGTCTCAGGCACTAGAGCAATTCGGCGATGCCTTGCTGAACACCCGTTCGACAACGTGGCGGGGATTGGACCAAGAACAGCGGTCACGCCCTGCGCAGGAGCTTCTCGCCGATTACCCGACGTTGATGAAACGCCCGTTGATCGAATCCGGGGGGGCTTTGTTGCTGGGCTGGACGCCGGAAACACGTACGGCACTTGGAGTTGCGTGATCGGATGACTATCTGCTCAAGCGCAGACAGAAGGGAAGATTATGCGTAACGCTGCAATGATCTTGGGTGTTATCGCCGGGCTTATCGGAATGGTCGTGGGCTTTTTCGGCTATGGCTACGTCGAACTGGTCAACCGGTTTGGCGAAATCGAAGGTGTTGCTGAGCAGGTCGAAAACGCCACTTTGGTGCAGACCACTTCGATCTTTGCGCCGTTGCTCGCCATAGCGGGCGGAGCCATGGCCCATGCCCGTGCTCTGATCGCCGGCGTCTTGCTGCTGCTGTCGGCCGTCGGGATGTACTATGCCTTTGGTTTCAAAGCGTTTACGATGTTCCCGGTCGCTTTTGCAGCAGTTGCCGGCCTGTTTGGGCTGGCTGCGGGAAAACCTGACCAGCCCAAGGCTCATTTCTAGTTCACTTCAGTCGCAACAGCCGATCCAGCGATATTGGACCTGCGCCGTTGATGACAATGACCAGGAACATGAAGGTCCACATCACACGCTGATCCATCAGCGAGATGGCGTTGTCGAACAGGCTGCCCAACGGAACGTTATGGCCCGTTACGTCGGTCAGGGTTTGCACCCAGACAAACCCGATCATGCCAAGTGCGGCCAGGCGTGTGAACAGCCCGACCAGCAACAATGCCGGCAGAACGAACTCGGCGACGGTTCCAAAGAAGATCACGATACGCTGTAAAAAGGTCATCTGGCTGACATCATACAGAACGGCTTCGGCCGCCTTGGGGAAAATCTGGCCAAAGGCACCTGCGGATGGCGAAAAGATCGAGCCATCGATCTTCAGCATCGCTGAGTTCCAGTAATAAACCAGAAGGACGGCGACAAACACCAGTCGTGCCAGCGTCGGTGTCAGCCAATTGGATGCCAAGTCCACCTTTTCCATCGTGTTGTTGTAGGTTGAGATCAGAGCAGTCATGTCTCCAGCCTTTCAATAGTCACAGAGGTTATTGCGCCGCCCTGCAATAGGATGGCCAGTGTGGTTCCAAGATCGAACTCGGGCCAGGTTTCAGCCGTTTTTTCATACGCTTCACCGATTGTGCCGCCTGTTTGAAGATGGCTGATCCACTTGGCGCCGCCCACGGGCAAAAGATGCGGAATCGGGTCATATTCGGGACGCGTAATCAGAACGTCTTGCGGGCCGGGTTCGGGTTTTGGGGCATTGTCTTCAGTATTGAATCGCCAGATCGCGTGTACCGGCCAGTCCGATTGCATGATCTGCATCGCAGGAGCAAAGCTCAGCCGCGATTGCATAATGTCTTCGGGTGACAAATTCAGGGCGTCAGCTGGCGCAGGTGTGCAGTCGGCGGCGTGGTATGATCGGCGCAGAGCCAGTTCCAGGCGCGCCATGTCCGGCAGATATCCCAGATGCGCAAGTTGCGGCAGATCAGCCAGAAAACCGGGGAACGCTTCGCCATAGAACATCATCAACGGGGAAGACGGGGGGTGCTGTCTCAAGAAAATCCCGGCAAGACCGTCCATGTTCTGCGCGCCCAGCAACTTGGCGATGACGGGAAAAGCCTGATGTAACGCTTCGGTCAACGAGACGGCGACATTATTGCGATAGACGCTGAACCTGCGCCCGGCGGGCTGGTCCGCCGCGTCAAGCAACCCGTCGGGAACCGGAACAGACGCATCCAGCAACGCGGAATGGAAGACCGACTGAGAAACGCTCATGCCGGAACCCGGTCCAGCGCTGACTGCGCGCGTTCGGCTTCGGCGCGCAAAACGGGCCATTCGGGGACGTCGGTATCCCATTCTATCAGAACGGGTTTCGGGCCCGAACGCTCCAGAACATAATCCAGCAGTGCCCAGACCGGATCGACCACTTCGCGCCCATGGCTGTCGATCAACAGCGGGTGCCCGTGATCGTCTTCATCCTCATCATGTCCGCCTAGATGGATCTCGCCGACCTTGTTCAGCGGATAGGCATCGATATAGCCCTGAGGCGAGAAATCCAGGTTTGTGGCAGATACAAATACGTTGTTCACATCCAGCAGCAGGCCACAGCCTGTGCGACGCGAAATTTCGCGCAGGAAATCGGGTTCGGACCATGTGCTTTCTTCGAACGCGAGGTAGCTGGACGGGTTCTCGAGCAGCATCTGGCGGCCAACGGTTTCCTGCACCTGATCGATGTGGTCGCAAACGCGATCCAGCGTCGCATCAGTATAGGGCAGGGGCAGCAGGTCGTTCAGAAAGTGACTGTCGTGCGTGGACCAGGCCAGATGTTCGGAAAAGCTGGCGGGGTTCAGCCAGCCGATCAGATGTTTAAGGCGGGCCAGATGATCCGGGTCCAGCGGCGTTTCGCCACCGATGGATAGGCCAACGCCATGAACGGAAACGGGAAATTGTTCGGACAGGTGACGCAACTGCGCCAGCGGGCGACCGCCGTCGCCCATATAATTCTCGGCATGGATTTCCAGCCACGCCACCGGTTTCGCGTGTTCAAGGATTTGCGCAAAATGTTGCGGTTTGTAGCCAACACCGGGTGCCGCAGGCAACCGGTTTGATCTGAGTGCATCATCCAGCATGAGCATTTTT
Source organism: Ruegeria sp. D4 (assembly GCF_056534475.1). NCBI lineage: Bacteria > Pseudomonadati > Pseudomonadota > Alphaproteobacteria > Rhodobacterales > Roseobacteraceae > Ruegeria > Ruegeria sp. D4. Next base: position 35,699 of record NZ_JBQFPJ010000005.1, on the reverse strand, counting down.
CCTGATCACGACGAAAAGGGCGGGCGACATTGCCCGCCCCGGTAATCTCGTGTGGCTGGCCTTATGCCGGCAGATCACGCTCGAGCGGTTCCAGCGAACCTTTGCGGGCCGCGCCATCAGCGGCTTTGGGCAGCTCGATATCGGCGCAGGTGCCTGCGTCAACCAAGGTCCATGCGTTGCCCTGATAATCTACGGTCGAGGTGCCCGCGCAGGTGGTGCCGGGTCCTGCGGCGCAGTCATTCTGACCGGCCAGCGAAACGCCATAGCATTTCTCTTTCGCTTGCGCTGTTGCGGTGGTTGCGGCACCAGAAACAGCGGCTGCGACTGCGCTTGCGATGACAAGGGTTTTTGCGGTGTTCGACATCTCGTTAATCCTTTTAGTGACTGCGTATGTCTGTGTTCGACAATGACAAAGGTAGTGGCTTGAAGCTCATAGTTGAATTCACGAGCCCGTGTCTCACAACCCCGTCAAAGAGCGTCATGCCCTCTTGCAGGTTAACAAATTGTTTTTGAAATGAAAATTAGATTTTGTTTCAATCCGGCCCCGGATGTGGGGCCGGATTCAAGGCGAATTGCCGCCGAATGTTACAGCAGGTCGGGCGCGGTTGCGGCCTGAGCCAGCTCTTTTGTTACAGCATCAAGTGACTGTACCTGCGTTTGTTTTTCACCCAGGCGCCGGACGCTGACAGTACGCTCATCAACTTCCCGGTGTCCGACGGCCAGAATGACCGGCACCTTGCCGACCGAATGCTCGCGGACCTTGTAGTTGATCTTTTCATTGCGGATGTCGGCTTCGGCGCGGACCCCGGCGGCTTTCAGCGTTTCGACAACTTCCAGGACATAATCGTCCGCATCGGAAGTAATCGAGGCCACGACGACCTGACGTGGCGCCAGCCAGAACGGCAGCTTGCCCGCATGTTCCTCAATCAGGATGCCGATGAAACGTTCGAACGATCCGAGGCAGGCACGGTGCAGCATGACCGGCGTGTGCCGTTCACCATCCGCCGCAATATAGGTCGCGCCCAGACGTTCGGGGATGATGAAGTCCACCTGCAGGGTGCCGCACTGCCAGTCGCGTCCGATGGCGTCTGTCAGAACGAACTCCAGCTTCGGTCCATAGAACGCGCCTTCGCCCGGGTTCAGGTCATAGGCACAACCTGCGGCATCGCAGGCGGCTTTCAGCAACTCGTCGGCCTTGTCCCATTGTTCATCCGTGCCCGCACGCACCTCGGGACGATCCGAGAACTTGACCTTGAAATTCTCGAACCCGAGATCCCTGTAGACATTCGACAGGAAGTCGAGGAACCGCTTGGTCTCGTCCGCGATCATCTCTTCGGTGCAGAAGATATGCGCGTCATCCTGGGTGAAGCCGCGTACCCGCATGATGCCATGCAGCGCGCCCGACGGTTCGTACCGGTTGCACGACCCGAATTCGGCCATGCGCAGCGGCAGGTCGCGATAGGATTTGAGGCCCTGTTTGAAGATCTCCACGTGGCAGGGGCAGTTCATCGGCTTGAGCGCGTTGATCGCCTTGTCGCGCGCGTGCTCCTCGTCCACTTCGACGATGAACATGTTTTCCTGATATTTGTCCCAGTGGCCGGAGGCTTCCCAAAGCTTGCGGTCCACAACCTGCGGCGTGTTCACCTCGACATAGCCGCCGCGTTTTTGCTGACGGCGCATGTAGTCCTGCAACTGGGTATAGATGGTCCAGCCATTCGGATGCCAGAAGATCTGGCCCGGTGCTTCGGGTTGCAGATGGAACAGGTCCATCTCCTTGCCCAGCTTGCGGTGGTCCCGCTTGGCGGCTTCTTCCAGCATATGCAGGTGGGCCTTGAGCTTTTCCTTGCCGGTGAAGGCCACGCCATAAATGCGCTGCAACATCGCGCGGCTGCTGTCGCCGCGCCAATAGGCGCCCGCGATGGACATCAGCTTGAACGCGTCACCCGGCACCTGCCCGGTGTGTTGCAGATGCGGGCCACGGCACAGGTCCTGCCAGTCGCCGTGCCAGTACATGCGCAGCGGTTCGTCGCCCGGAATGGCGTCGATCAGTTCGACCTTATAGGGCTCGTCATTGGCGGTGTAGAAATCGATCGCACGCTGACGATCCCAGACCTCGGTGGTCACGGGGTCGCGCTTGTTTATGATTTCCTTCATCTTTTTCTCGATCAGGCCAAGGTCTTCGGGCGTGAACGGCTCGGTCCTGTCAAAGTCATAGTACCAGCCGTTTTCAATGACAGGGCCGATGGTGACCTTGGTGTCGGGCCAGATTTCCTGCACGGCGCGGGCCATGATATGCGCCAGATCGTGACGGATCAGTTCATTGGCCTGAATCTCGTCCTTCATGGTGTGGATGGCGATGTCGGCATCCGCTTCGATGGGCCATTGCAGGTCCCAGTGCTGGCCGTTCACAGTGGCCGAGATGGCCTTTTTTGCCAGTGAGGTTGAGATATCGGCAGCCACCTGCGCGGGCGTTACGCCTGCGTCATAAGAACGTGCATTGCCATCGGGAAAGGTGAGTGAGACGGATTGGGAATCCAGGGCCATGATCTGGCTCTCCTCGTCGGTTTGGCGCCCACTGAACGCCCGGTTGCGGGTTATGTGTGTGCGGATGCTTTGGCAGGTGCAAGGCAGAGTGTCAAGCACCGCGCAGGCGAGGGGCCAGCCCCTCGCGCTCCCCGGAGTATTTTCAAAAAGATGAAATGGTCAGGGAATTGCGCTTGGGCGAGCGGCGTGCATGATGCTGACAAGGAAGCGAGGATTTCATGGCAGCGACGGAATTTCTTGAAACGGCGCAAGGTCGCCGACTGGCCTATCACAAGAGCGAGGGCGCGGGGCCGACCGTAGTTTTTCTGGGCGGGCTCAAGTCGGATATGGAGGGCACCAAGGCCGTTCATCTGGAGGCATGGGCGCGCGCGCGGGGGCAGTCCTTTCTGCGGTTCGACTATTCCGGGCATGGGGAAAGCTCCGGCTCGTTCGAGGAGGGATGTATTGGCGACTGGCATCAGGATACCGTGGCCGCGGTTTCCGCATTGACCGATGGACCGTTAATTGTTGTTGGATCTTCAATGGGGGGGTGGCAGGCCCTGCTGCTGGCGCGCATTTTGCCTGACCGGATCGCCGGGATGGTTACAATCGCGGCCGCGCCGGATTTCACCGAGGACGGGTACTGGGCCTCATTCTCTGCCGAACAGAAAACGGCGCTTGAGACGGTTGGGCACGTCGAACTGCCGTCGGACTACAAGGAGCCATATGTCATCACCAAGCGGATGATCGTGGATGGTAGGGAACATCTGGTTTTGCGCGATCCGTTGCGTTTACCTTTTCCGGTTCGTTTTTTGCAGGGAACGGCAGACACTGCCGTATCGACCGAAACCGCCGTGCGTCTGCTGGAGCGTGCGGAAAGTCCGGACATGCGTCTGTTGCTGGTTAAGGACGCCGATCACAGGTTCTCGGATGATCGTTGTCTGGGGTTGATTGAAGACGCGGTGCTGGATGTGATGGGGGATCGCTGATGCGGCGTTTTGGCTGGTTTCTGGGACGTTTTCTGATTGTGGTGCTTTTGGCCGGCGGGGTGATCTATTGGTTCGGTCCCCGCGAAGAGGTCAATCTGCACCCAGACTTTGATGCGAGGAAATTCGGCGAAGGCGTGCAGGTCTATTTCGAAAGCACTGAGTCTGCGTTTGACGACATCGTGCCGGGTGTTGAAAAGAGGGTGATCTGGCAGGACGGATATAAGGAGCAGCGAACGCCTGTTTCCGTGCTTTACGTTCACGGGTTTTCGGCATCGTCCGAAGAAATTCGCCCGGTGCCGGATATGGTGGCCGATGCGCTGGGGGCCAATCTGGTCTACACGCGTCTGCAAGGTCACGGGCGGAGCGGCGACGCCATGGCCGAAGGTACGGCTTCGGGATGGATGCAGGACTACGCCGAAGGTTTGGCGGCGGCGCGGGCGGTGGGCGACCGGGTGGTGGTGATCTCGACCTCGACCGGTGGCACCTTGGCCGCGGCGGCCGCATTGGATGAGGATCTGAGCCGCGATGTAGTGGGTCTGGTCTTTGTCTCACCTAATTTTGGCGTTAACACGACGGCGGCTTGGCTTCCCGGCCTGCCTTGGGCCCGGCATTGGTTGCCGCTGATCATGGGGCAGGACAGGGATGTGTCAGGGCCGAACCCGGAAAAGAACAAATACTGGTCGACAGTCTACCCGTGGGAGGCGGTGGTGCCGTTGACCGTGCTGGTCGAGGCTGTTAATGAATTGGACTTCGCAGAAGCAAAAACTCCTGCTCTGTTTTGGTTTTCAGATGACGATAAGGTGGTGCGGCCTGACCGAACACATAGGGTTGCAGAAGCCTGGGGCGCGCCCGCGACAGTACATCTTGTGACGATGGGGCCGGGGGACGATCCGTCTTCGCACGTGATTGCCGGACGTCTGATGTCACCCGGGCAGACCGATGTAACCGTCGCAGGCATACTGGGCTGGCTAAAGGAGCTGGGTGTGGAATGATGCCGGGAGAAGCACCAAGTCGGTACAGGCGCGATGCCTTGGGCGGAGGTTGAGAATGCGCAAGCCGGGCAGCATGTGGAGCCTTGAGACCCTAGGCCGAGTGCGCCTGTCCCGGCATTTTTTCATGCGTGACTTCCTGTATTCCGAAATCGGTAATTTCCACGAAAAACAGAACCTGCCAGAAAACCCGAACCTGGCCATCGAGACTGGCCGGGCATTTTGCCAGTCCCTGTTGGACCCGTTGGAAGAAACATTTGGCCGGGTGGCCGTTCGGTCGGGATACCGGTCGCCGTCTCTGAACAGATTCGGGAACGAAAACCGGCTGAATTGCGCGCGGAACGACCATCCGTTGGAGTGCCACATCTGGGATCGTGGAACCGGGGATGCCAGAATAGCCGGGGCGTCCATCGTCATTCCATGGTTTGCGGATCAATATGACGCAGGGCGGGACTGGCGCGATCTAGCCTGGTGGATGCATGATCATCTGGATTATTCGGAGATCTGGTTTTTCCCGAAACTGTGCGCCTTTAACCTGGTTTGGCGACCAAAGCCGCAAAGGCGGATCGACAGTTACATCGCGCCGCGCGGATGTCTGTTGCGGCCCGGTGCAGAGCCAGAAGATGATGCCGAAACACGACGCCGGCGTTACAGTGATTTCCCCGGGTTCCGGGCCATCCGATACCCCTGAAAAACGGCTTGTCGGCCACTTGCAAAACTTCCATCCTGAAAGAAACGGGGACGCCGGGATTGGCGGAAGGGTGGAGGCCCCGCGTGATCGAGCCGCTGGTATTCTTGCCTGGATTGATGTGCGACGCTCGGCTGTTTCAGTCGCAAATGACTGTCCTGTCGCAAGAGCGTGCGGTGACCGTGGCCCCGGTCTCGACCGGTGAGCGGATTGAGGAGATAGCCTCTTCGCTTCTGGATGTGTTGCCTCGGTGTTTTGCGCTGGCAGGGTTCAGCATGGGCGGCGTCGTTGCGCTTGAGGTTATACGCCGCGCGCCCGAGCGAGTCTCGCGCCTGTGTTTGATGTCGACCGATGCGCAGGCAGACACCCCGCAATTGGCCGCAGCGCGCGAGGATCTGATAGTGGGTGCGCAGGCCGGGCGACTTGAAGACATCATGCGCGATGTTATCGGTTCGGACGCGCTGGCCCCGGGCCCCGACCGCATCCCGATTCTGAATGAACTTCTGACGATGGCGGTAGAATTGGGTCCTGACCTGTTCGTGCGCCAGTTGCGCGCCCTTCAGCGCCGCCCGGATCAGCAGGGTGCATTGCGGCGGATCAATGTCCCGACGCTGATCCTGTGTGGGGTGCATGATACGCTGACACCGGTGCGAAAACATGCCTTTATGACCGAGCTCATTCCGAATGCCGAGTTGCAGGTGATTGACGACGCCGGGCATGTACCAATGCTGGAATCGCCACAAGCCGTGACGGATGCACTGAAGCGCTGGCTTTCCCGTCCGGCGCGGCTCAGTCACGTATAACGCTGTTTGGAAAAAGGCGGCCCGCCTGAAATTAAGGATCAGGCCACTTTGTTCTTGTTTGCGGCCGTGCGTTGCGGTTTGCGGCTGTTGGCGTTCATGAAGTCGATCACCAGGGGCCGGATATTGTCGCGCCAGCTGCGCCCGGCAAAGATGCCGTAGTGACCGGCCCCGGGTTCGACATGGCTGGCCTTCTTGCCGTCCGGCAAACCGGTGCACAGGTCCAGTGCCGCAATGCACTGGCCGGGGGCCGAGATGTCGTCATTGGCCCCTTCAACGGATTTGACCGCGACATCGGTGATTTTCCCGATATCCACCTTGTGGCCGGCCACAATGAACTCATTTCGGGCAATTTCGCGGTTTTTGAAAACACGTTCCACAGTGGACAGGTAGAATTCGGCCGTCATGTCCATGACTGCGAGGTATTCATCATAGAACCGGTTATGGGCGTCGTGGTCTGAGGCTTCGTTGCGCATAACGCGCTGAATCTGATCCGAAAACGCCTTGGAGTGACGCTCCGCGTTCATCGACATGAACGACGCCAGTTGCAACAGGCCGGGATAGACCATGCGGCCGACGCCCTTGTATTTGAAACCGACGCGCTGGATCATTGTCTCTTCCAGCTGGCCCATTGTCACCCTTCGCCCGAAATCGGTAACTTCGGTCGGGGTGGCATCCGGATCGACCGGACCGCCGATCAGCGTCAAGGTGCTGGGCTGCGCCTTCGGATCATATTCCGCCAGATAGGCTGTTGCGGCCAGTGTCAGCGGCGCGGGCTGACACACGGCAACGACATGCGTGTCCGGACCCAGTTCCTTCATGAAATCGACAAGGTAAAGCGTGTAATCCTCGACATCGAATTTGCCTTCGGACACCGGGATATCACGCGCGTTATGCCAATCGGTTATGTAGACTTCGCAATTTACAAGCAGGCTCTTGACGGTCGAGCGCAACAGAGTGGCGTAGTGCCCGGACATCGGTGCCACCAGCAAAACCTTGCGTGGCTGTTCTTCGCGACCGTTGACCCGAAAATGGATCAGATCGCCAAAAGGGCGTTCGACGACGGTTGTGATGTCGACAAGGTGATCCTTGCCATCTTCGCAGGTGAAGGTCCGAATACCCCAGTCCGGCTTGACGACCATGCGCTGAAACGTCCGTTCGGTAACCTCTCCCCAGGCTGCCATCATGCTGAACGCAGGGCTCGGGGCCATTGCGAAAAGCGGATAAGAGGCCATGGCGCTGGCGGTTGCACCCAACCATTGGTTGGTATTGCGCATGGTTTCCATCAGGTCATACGTCATCATATAGCGCATGTATTCGGGCCTCCTGAGTATTATCCTGAGATTTCGGACCATTCGCCGCTTTGCGCTACGCGTTCACGACGTTATTCTGCATAGCAGCGACGTTAGGGGGGAATCCTTATAATGACAACTACCGAAGACAATACGCCGGACCTGTCGGACGAACATATTGAACGTCTTAAGGAAAATTTGTCCAAAGTCGAAGACCTCTCGAAACGGCTTGTTGAAGTGATGGCTGGAAAAAAGTCGCACACCCCCGCTCTGGATGGTCCGAATCAAGAGCTTTTTGCAAAAGCAGCAACGGCCTATTGGGCCGAAGCGATGCAAAATCCGGCCAAGCTTCTTGAGCATCAGATTGAGTTCTGGGGCAAGTCGGTTCTGAACTTTGCCGAAGCACAGCAGGTATTGTCTAAAGGTGAGCCTGATACCGAAGACAAACTGCCCGAAGACCGGCGGTTTTCTAACCCGATGTGGGAAAACAACCCCTATTTCCGCTTTATCCGTCAACAGTATCAGACCAATGCCGAAGCGATCTCGCAAGCCGTAGCCTCGGTTGAAGACCTTGAAGACAAGGACAAGCGCAGACTGGCCTACTTCTCTCGTCAGATCATCGACATGATGGCCCCGACCAACTTTCTGGCCACCAACCCGGACGCACTCGAGAAAGCCATCGAAACCGACGGACAGTCGCTGATCCAGGGGTTGGAGAACCTGGTTGCGGATCTTGAGGCCAACGACGGCGAACTTGTGGTTCGGCTGGCGGACGAGAGCGCGTTTGAGATCGGTGGAAACATCGCCACCACGCCCGGCGATGTGGTGTTTCGCAACCGCATGATGGAGCTTATCCAGTACAAGCCATCGACCGAAACAGTCCATGAAACGCCCATTGTCCTGTTCCCGCCCTGGATCAACAAGTTTTATATCCTGGACCTGAAAGCGCAGAACAGCCTGATCAAGTGGGTGACAGAGCAGGGCTATACCCTGTTTGTCGTCAGTTGGGTCAACGCAGACAGTTCACATGCCGATATCGGACTTGAGGACTATATCGAAGAAGGGTTTCTGGCCGCGATCGAAGAGGCCAAGAATATCTGCAAGGTCAAACAGGTCAACGCCGTGGGCTATTGCATTGCCGGCACCACGCTTAGCCTGACGCTTTCGTTGTTGAAGAAACGTGGTGATAAATCGGTCAAATCGGCCACGTTTTTTACAACGCTGACCGATTTCGGAGAGCAGGGCGAGTTCACGCCTTTCCTGCAGAACGATTTTGTGGACGGGATCGAGGATCAGGTGTCAAAGGATGGCATCCTAAAGGCCTGGATTATCGGACGCACAATGTCCTTCCTGCGGTCGCGGGATCTGATCTATACACCTGCAATCCGCAGCTACATGATGGGTGAAACACCGCCGGCATTCGATTTGCTGTATTGGAACGGAGATGGCGCAAACCTTCCGGGCCGAATGGCAATCCAATACCTGCGCGGGCTTTGTCAGAACAATGAATTTGTTACTGATGGGTTCAAACTGCTGGGCGAAAATCTGCATATCAGCGACGTAGATGTCCCGTTGATGGCCATCACGTGCGAGACGGACCACATAGCAGCCTGGAAGGATTGTTATCGCGGTGTTCAGCAGATGGGATCGCGCTCGAAAGCCTTTGTTGTTTCGGAATCCGGTCATATTGCCGGAATTGTGAACCCGCCCAGCAAGAAGAAATACGGGCACTATACGAACCCGGACCTGAAGACGGACGCGGACACCTGGTTGAAAGAAGCGGATTTTCACGAAGGATCCTGGTGGCCGATGTGGGAAGCCTGGCTAAAAAAGCGGTCTGGCAAACAGATACCGGCCCGCGAAACGGGCGATTCGAAACATCCGAGCCTGTGTCCGGCCCCAGGGACCTATGTTCTGGTCAAGGCAAATCGCTGATTTCATTCTGAAACTAAATTTTTTCTGCATCGCAGCAAAAAGAACTTGAAATGCTGCGATGCAGAAAGCATATTGTCCTCAAGCTGACGAACGCCGGGGTGGGCCCGGTCCAGCAAAGAGGATTAAGACAATGGCAAAGACTCAGGATTTTACCGCCGTCATGAAAGACATGATGGGTGCATTCCCGGTTGACACAACCGCACTGGAAGACGCGTTCAAATCGACCGCTTCGCTGAACGAAAAGCTGTCGGGCGTTGCTCTGGAAGCTGCTGAAAAATCGGCAGAAATCTCCAGCAAATGGACCAAAGACACTCTGGCCAAACTGACCGAAATGTCGAAAGCAAAGGCAGAGCCTGCCGACTACGCAAAAGCCGCAACCGATTTCGCCAGCGCTTCGGCTGAAGTTGCTGCTGAAAACATGGCTGCTTTCGCTGAAATCGCCAAGAAACTGCAGAGCGAAACCGTCGAACTGCTGATGGCTGCCGGCAAAGAAGCTGCTGAAGAAGCAAGCTCGGCTGTCAAGAAAGCCACCAACGACGTGACTGCTGCCGCCAAAAAGGCAACCGCTGCCAAGTAAGAACGTCCGCGAGGCGCACCCTCTCCTCCCATTTGGTGCCATCGCGCTGGGCAGGTCGATTGACCTGCCCTTTCTTTTTGTGCTGCACTCGCATAACCTGTGCTGCAACGCATCATCCTTGGGGAGGGTAAAGGGTGTCGGACCAAGAAAAACCGTTATTGATCAAGCGCTATGCCAGTCGCCGGCTGTATAACACCGAGACCAGCGACTACGTAACACTTGAAGATATCGCCGGATTTATCCGGGATGGCCGCGAAGTTCAGATAATCGACCTGAAATCCGGGGACGACCTGACGCGGCAATACCTGCTGCAAATCATCGCTGAACATGAAAGCCGGGGTGAAAACGTTCTGCCGGTAAACGTGCTGAACGATCTTGTGCGCAGCTACATGGTGCCCGGTGGGGGCATGATGCCGCAATTTCTGCAAAGCTCGTTCGAAATGCTGCGCGAAAGCCAAAGCAAGATGATGGAAAACATGAACGCCATGAACCCCATGAGCAACATGCCAGGGTTTGAGGCGATGCAGGCGCAGCAGCAGGCTTTCCTGAAGGCGATGACCAGCGGATTGTCGGGCGGGTGGTCGGCGCCGACCCAGGACGACGAGGCGAAGGAAGAGCCTAAAGAAGACCTGGATGAGATCAAAAAACAGCTGGCTGAGCTGCAGAAAAAACTATCCAAACTGAACTGAGGGTGAAGACCCGAAGCTAACAAGGCCCGCCAGAGGCGGGCCTTTTGGTTTTTCAGGTTCCAAAGGCCATCGCCGGCGCTGTCACGTCACCGACCGAAGCCAGCAGGATATCCGCGATCACATCCAGTTCTTCACGGGTCAGGCGCACGGGCAGTCGAACATCGCAAGCTTTCATCAGCATTGCCCGGGTTTCCGGCAGGTCGAACGTTTCCGGCAAGAACTGCCAGTTCCAGAACGCGCGCGCGTTGTCCTCGCTCAGGCCAAAAACCTGCACTTTCACACCGCGAGACTCTGCTGCGGTTGCAAAGGCGCGGATCTCTTCCTCGTTCATGCCGACAAGGTTGAACTGAATTGAATCCGGTGCGCGCTTTTCAGGATCAAGCGGGGCGGGCACGGAAATGTTGGGTGACGCGTTCAGACGATCCGCCACGTAGTCGTGATTTGCCAGACCGTCCCGGACACGACGGGCCAGTTCCGGAATTTGCGGGCGGATAACGGCGGCGCTGAGGTTGCTCATGCGCAGGTTGTATAGCGGCAACCGGTTCTGCCAACGTGCAAAGGCTAGTTCCAACTCGGGCGAGTTGTCGCCATGCGGGGTTTTATGCTTTTTCCAGTTATGCTCATAGGCACCCGACATGATAACGGCCTGCGCCACCAGATCGGCATCATCGGTGATCAGAATACCGCCTTCGCCCGCGTTGATCATCTTGTAGGACTGGAACGAGAAACAGCCCATCTTGCCGATCGTTCCGATGTTGCGGCCGTGCCAGGTGGTGCCAAGCGAGTGGGCCGCATCCTCGATTACAGGGATGTCGCGGGCATCGCACAGCTCCATAATGGCATCCATATCCGAGGTATGGCCGCGCATGTGGCTGATGATGACCGCCTGAACTCCGTCCAGCTTGGCCTCAAAATCCTTTAGGTCTATGCGGTAGTTTTCTCCAACCTCGCACAGGACAGGGACGCAGTCGGCATGAACGATGGAAGATGGCACTGCGGCAAAGGTGAAGCCGGGTATCAGCACCCGCGCGTCCCGTGGCAAACCCAGCGCCTTCAGGGACAGGAACAGTGCGGCCGAGCAGGATGAAACCGCCAAAGCGTATTTGGATCCCAAAAGCGCGGCAAATTCCGCTTCTAGCAGTGCGACGGGCGAATCCTGGGGTGCTGTGTAGCGAAACAGGTCACCGGATTGCATCAGCGCATCAATCGCTTCGCGCGCGGCTGCGGGGATGGGTTCGGCTTCGTGAACATTGGGTGGCAGCGACATATTTGGTTTTCCTGAATTCTAACTTTTGTAAATATAAATTCACAACGCCGGCAAGCCAAGAGCGTAATCGCCCGTCGGCGAAATTTCACCAAATTGTCGCAAGTTTAGTCGGTCCTGACCCCCAGATCAGACTAAAGGCCCAGACGGTCGCGCAAGGCGAACCACGTCATGGCAAGAACCAGTAGCGGGCTACGCAGGGCAGGGCCGCCGGGAAACGGTTGGGCGGGAACGCGCGCCATCGTATCGAATCCTTCGGCCTGTCCCTGAATGGCTAGAGCCATCAGCTGACCAGCATGGGTGGCCGTGCCTACCCCGTGACCTGAGTAGCCTGAGGCAGACAGGATATTCGGGGCAAGGCGCGCCAGATAAGGCATCCGACGCATCGTTATGGCCAGTGTTCCACCCCAGGCGTAATCGATCCTGACATCTTTCAGATGCGGGAAGATCTCGACCATCGGTTTGCGGACTTTTGCTGCAATATCAGTGGGAAAGCGATAGCCATAGCTTTCGCCGCCGCCAAACAAAAGGCGGCCATCCGCGCTGAGGCGGAAATAGTTCACCACGAATTTTGTGTCGGCAACGGCCACATCCTGCGTCAGGACGCGCGCGGCGTTGTCTCCCAGCGGTTCGGTGGCCGCTATGAAATTGTTGATGGGCATGACACGTTCGGCAACCTTGCGATTCAGATCACCGAGATAGCCATTACAGGCCAGTATGACGTGGTCAGCCTTGACTGTTCCCTCTGCCGTCCGAAGACTTACGCCATTACCATCCGAGATATTAAGGACTTCGGTCCCCTCGTGGATGCGAACACCCGCTTTTCGGGCCGCCTGCGCAAGTCCCAAGGCGTAGTTCAGGGGGTGCAGATGCGCGGCGCCCATATCCAGATACCCGCCCTGATAAGTCGGAGAAGGGCAGAGCGTATGGCCCGCCTCGCGGTCCAGCAACTGTATCTCGTCATAACCATACCGCTTGGACAGGTGTTCCGCATGAGAATGCAGTCCGGCCCGATCTGATTTGCTTAGCCCCAGATTGGCGATGCCGGGCTTCAGGTCGCATTGAATCCGGTGTTTGGAGATCAGGGACTTGACCAGATCCTTGGCGTCTTCGGCAAGATCCCAAAGCTTGGCGGCGTCATCATCGCCAACCAGGCGCTCCAGATCTTCCTGATCCATTCGCTGCGCGCTGCCCAACTGGCCGCCGTTGCGCCCCGAGGCACCAAAGCCAACGCGATGCGCTTCCAGCAGAACGACGTCAAATCCGGCTTCAGCCAGATGCAGCGCTGCGGACAGGCCGGTGTATCCGCCACCGACAACACAGACATCCGCGGTGCAATCGCCGGTCAGGGCAGGGCTAGGATCAGCCGCATGTGCGGTCGCGGCATACCAGCTAGGCGGGTATTCCGCCTTGCGGTCATTGGAATAGAGCAGGTTCATCGCGCAAGTACCTTAGACGTTCAGCAGAAGATGCTCGCGCTCCCACGGGGAAATCACCTGCAGAAATTCTTCGTATTCCGCCCGTTTGACGATGCTGTAGACGCGGGCGAATTCCGGTCCCAAAACCTCGTGCAGGGCTGTGGCCTCGTCAAACAGATCCAGGGCGCTGCCCATGACCTGCGGGATGTCACCGTCGCCTTCATAGGCGTCGCCGTAGAACTGGCGCCGGGGCCGTTCCTGCTGTGTCAGTCCCAGATACCCACAGGCCAAAGACAGGGCGATGCCCAGGTAGGGGTTGCAATCCATACCCGCGATGCGGTTCTCAACGCGACGCGCTTCGGGGCTGGACAGCGGAACACGGATGCCCGTCGTCCGATTGTCGCGCGCCCATTCCAGATTGATCGGGGCGGCGTGGTCCTTCACATAACGGCGATAGGAATTCACATAAGGCGCCATGACGGCCAGACCGGCGGGCAGGTGGTTCTGCAATCCGGCGATGTAATGATAGAACGCGTCCGTCTCGCCCCCCTGCGGCCCGGAAAAGATGTTCTGACCGGTTTCGATATCAATGATCGAGTGGTGTATATGCATCGCCGAGCCCGGTTCGTCCTCGATGGGTTTGGCCATGAAGGTCGCAAAGCAGTTGTGGCGCAGTGCAGCTTCGCGGATCAGGCGTTTGAAGTAGAAAACCTCATCGGCCAGTTTCACCGGGCTGCCGTGGCGCAGGTTGATCTCTAGCTGGCCCGCGCCGCCTTCTTGCGTGATGCCGTCGATTTCGAACCCCTGATGTTCGGCAAAGTCATAGATGTCGTCGATCACCGGGCCGAACTCGTCCACCGCAGTCATCGAATATGCCTGCCGCGCTGCAGCCGGACGGCCCGAACGGCCCATCATCGGCTTGATTTCCTGCGCCGGATCGACGTTGGGGGCGACCAGAAAGAACTCCATTTCGGGTGCGACGACCGGCTTCCAGCCCCGGTCATGATAAAGCTGCACGACGCGTTTCAGCACATTGCGCGGGCTGAACGGGATCGGATTGTCGTCCCGGTCATAGGCGTCATGGATAACCTGTAGCGTCCAGTCACCCGTCCAGGGCGCCGCCGAAGCGGTCGAGAAATCCGGCTTGAGGATCATGTCGCGTTCGATGAAGCCATCTTCGCCCGCTGCCTCGCCCCAGTCACCCGTGATCGTCTGATAGAAGATACTGTCGGGCAGATGAAAATAGGATTGCTTGGCAAATTTTGATGCAGGCACGGCCTTGCCGCGGGCAATCCCCGGCAGATCCGAGATAATGCACTCGACCTCATCCAGACGTTGGCCTTCAATATACTCGCGCGCTGCCTCTGGCAGCTGTTTTTTCCAGTCGGCCATCAGGCCCTCTCTTTCTTCAGGAATTCTGCCATCTGACGGCCAATTGCGGGATTATCGATCGGTCCGCGCGTGCGGTTGGCCGCATCCTGCAAAATGGGGTCCGGGACCACGCCTTTTCCACGCGTCCTCATCAGGCCCTCGATAAAGTCATCGGAGTATTCGGGATGCGCCTGCACCGTCCAGATCGTGTCTCCGTAAGCGATCATTGCGTTGCGGCAGAACCCGTTCTGACCAACCACGCGTGCGCCTTCGGGCAACCGGGTTACCTGATCCTGATGCCAGGCGTTCAGAGAAACCGTCTCGCCGTCCAGTTCATAATCCGTGCGTCCGACAGCCCAGCCGCCCTGGAACTTTTCTACCGTTCCACCCAGCGCCTGGGCGATGATCTGGTGGCCAAAGCACACGCCGATCAGCGGCTTTCCGGAATTCTGGATTTCCCTGATCAGGTCCTCAAGCGGGGGTATCCACGGATGATCTTCGTAAGCGCCGTGACGCGATCCCGTGATGATCCAACCGTCAGCCTGAGAGACGTCTTTCGGGAACTGATTGTCGACCACCTGGAAGGTCACGAATTCGAAGTCATGACCATCCAGCAGGGCGCGAAACATCGCATCATATTCGCCGAAGTCGTCAGCCAGCTGTTCAGGTGCGTGGCCGGTAACTAGGATTCCGATTTTCATGATTCACCAAATTTGATCAAATTTTATTCTACGCGAGTCCTTGGTCGCGGGCAAGGGGGTCATACGGCCTCGAGGTAACTGAGCCAGTGCGTCTCTGGTGCGCGCTCGGAAAACCGCGCGATCTCCTGCCGTTTTGTCATGACCAGATTACGGATCAGTTCAGCGTGAAAGATCCGCCGGATCATCGGGTCGGCCTCGAACGCGGATATGGCCGAGGACCAGTCGCCTGCCAATTGCGGTAGCCCGGCAATTTCATAGGCATTTCCGGTAATCGGCGGGGGCGGCTGCAACCCGTCATCGATACCGGCCAATGCTGCCCCCAACACAGCTGTCAGCATCAGGTAGGGGTTGATGTCGCCACCAGCCACGCGATGTTCAATTCGACGGGCCGCCGGTGCGCCGCCGGGAATGCGGATGGCAGCGGTTCGGTTCTCATAAGCCCAGCTTGCCCCGGTTGGAGCATGCGCCCCGGGCACGAGGCGCGTGTAAGAGTTTCCGTGAGGGGCAAAAACCAGCGTACTGCCCGGCATCGCGGCAAGACAGCCTGCAACAGCCGCGTGCAACTCATGGCTGCCATCGGGGCCACCATTGTCAAACACATTGCGGCCCGATGAATCGACCACGGAAAAATGGACATGCATTCCGTTGCCCGCGTCCTGCGGATAGGGTTTTGCCATGAATGTCGCCGTAAAGCCGTGTTTGCGGGCCAGTCCACGGGTCAAGGCCTTGAACAGCCACGTGTCATCGGCGCAGCGCATGGCCTCCTGATGGTTCAGGTTGATCTCGAACTGGCCGATTCCGCTTTCGGAAATGGCGGTTTGGGCAGGGATGTCCATGGCCACGCAACCGTCATAGAGCTCGGTAAAGAACGCATCAAAGGCGTCCAGTTCCGCAAGGGACAGGACAGCCTCGTCGCACAATCGGCGCCCTGTGACCGGATTGGCAGGCGCTCCGGGTTGTGATCCCGATGCATCAAGCAGCGTGAACTCCAGTTCAGTTGCCGCGATCACGGACCAGCCGCGCTTTGCATAGTCGGCCAGAACTGCGGCAAGCGCATGTCTGGGATCCCCTGCGTATGGCTCGGACTTGTCATTATATAATGACATCGGGACCAGCGCGGTTTCGGCATCAAGCCAGGGCATGGGAATCGGTCCGCGATCGGTCGGCAGAAGCATCCCATCGGCATCGCCGGATTCAAATACTAGCGGACTGCCTTCGATATCCGCGCCCCAAAGATCGACATTCAGCGCCGAAAACGGCATGCGGACCGCGCCTTTGTTCAGCTTTTCTGCGTAAGAGGACGGCACGCGCTTGCCGCGCATCTGACCGTTAAGGTCACAGGCAGCAACACGAAAACCGGGCAGGGCGCTCAGGTCCATTTTGGTCTCCAATACTCTCGTTTCCCGAGATGTAGTCGAGACCGCGCGTCTTGTCACGGAATTTGATCAAATTTTTCCTGTAGGCGGAGAAGGCTTTGAGTCCCGCGCCAACCAACGCTGGCGCGGGACCACAGGACGTCAGACGAAGTTGACGCCGTTTTCCGCCATCGGCAACGAGGTCACCTTGATGCCCGAAAGCGCGCGGATCGCGTTGGCAAGGGCCGGGGCCGAGGGGGGGGTGCCAGGCTCACCGACACCGGTCGGTGCCTCGGCGGAAGGTACGATATGAACTTCGATCTCCGCGATGTCGCCGATGCGCAAAGGCTCGTAGTCCGGGAAGTTGTACTGGTCCACGACACCTCCGGTCAGCGTGATCTGATCCCGCATGACATGACCGATACCGTAGCCGATACCACCCTCCATCTGGGCGCGCACCACATCGGGGTTCACCGCAATCCCGCAATCCACGGCGCAAGTGACCTTTTCGATCTTGATGCCGTTCTCTGGATCGCCCGAAACCTCGACGACCTGAGCCGCGTAGGATCCGAAGGATTTGTGCACGGCAATCCCTTGCGCGCGACCTGCCGGTGCGTTGCCCCAGCCAGCTTTTTCAACGGCAAGTTTCAGGACGCCTGCTTTGCGCTGTTGATCGGCGTCGCTGGTATCTGCCAGATGTGCCAGACGGAACTCCACCGGATCACGGCCCGCTGTTTCGGCTACAAGGTCAATCATGGCCTCCATCACGTAGCCGGTGTGGGTGTGACCGACCGAGCGCCACCATAGAACGGTTGTAGCTTTGGGCGTGTCGGTCAGACCCAGAGCCATGCCGGGGATTGTGTACGGGCTGTCAGCAATCCCCTCGATCGAACTGTGGTCGATCCCGTCTTTTACCAGAACGGCTTCGAACGGCGTGCCTTTGATCACCGATTGTCCGGCCACCTGATGCTGCCAGCCAACGATGTTGCCTTCTCCATCCAGACCCACACGCACCTTGTGGCCAAATGCAGGGCGGTAATAACCGCTGCGAATGTCATCCTCTCGTGTCCAGACCAGTTTCACAGGGCGCGAACGGTCGGTGATCACAAAAGCCAGCGCGGCCTCGACCTGATAATCCGCATCAGGCGTTGCGCGACGGCCGAACGAGCCACCGGCCAGCATCGTCTTGATGTGGATCTTCTCAGGCGGCAGTTGGAAGATCTGCTGATAGGCCATATGCGGGCCGGTTGGCATCTGCGCCCCGTCATGCAGGACGATGTCGCCTTCGGCCGTCTGTTCGATGGTGCAGTTCAGCGGCTCCATCGGCGCATGCGCCAGCAGCGGGAAGTAGAAGGTCTTTTCGACTACCTTTTCCGCGCCTTCGATGGCCGCCGCCACAGCCGCAACGTCTGCCTTGTTCACGTTGTACGTGGGTTCAGCGTCCAGGGCGGCCATGATCTCGGTCCTGATCTGATCCGAGTCGCGGGTTTCGGCACCCGACATGTCCCATTCGACCTCAAGCGCGTCGCGTGCCTGAATCGCGGCCCAGGTGTTTTCGGCATAAACCGCTACGCCCGCCTCGTTGGGCAGGACGGCGGCGTTGATGTAGCCCTTAACCTCTTTCGACGCGCTGTCGTCAAAACCAAGCGCGACGCCGCCCTTCGACTCCGGGCGCTTGATCATGGCAACCATCTGGTTGGGCAGGTGAACGTCCATGGCATACATAGCCTGACCATTGCCCTTGATGGCCGAGTCCTTGCGGCGCACCGCTTCATTGCCGATCAGACGGAACTCTGACGGGTCTTTCAGGCGCGGCTCGGCCGGAGCCTCTAACTGAGAGGCCGCCGCAACGAATTCCGCAATCGGTGCGGAGTTGTCGCCCGCCTTGACGATGCCTTCCTCGATAGTGATACTCGACGCATCCAAACCCCAGCTTTGGGCTGCCGCAGTGATCAGCATTTCACGCGCAGCAGCCCCAGCCTGACGGTATTGCAGCCACGAGTTCGCCATTGCGGTCGACCCGCCGGTTCCCTGGAAGGGGCCAAACAGAAGGTTGTTGTAGACCTGCGGATTGGATGGGGCGAATTCGTATGCGATCTGGTCCATGGTCAGGCCGATTTCCTCGGCGATCAGCGTTGGCAGACCGGTTGCAGGGCCCTGACCCTTTTCAAAGTGCTTGACGATGGCGGTCACGGTGCCATCGGCGTCAATTTTCACGAACGGGTTGAACTGCGCAGTCTCGGATGAGGCCGTAGCCAGAACGCCATCGGGGCGGGCGCCAACCAGCAGGACGGCACCAGCGGCAGCAGCGCCTTTCAGAAATCCACGGCGAGAAGTGTTGATGGTCATGGATCAGGCCTCCAGAATTTCAGAAGCGCGCTGAATACCGGCGCGGATGCGTTGGTAAGTGGCGCAACGGCAGGCGTTGCCGGACATGTAGTCATCAATCTCTTCGACACTGGGCTTTGGGTTTTCTGACAGAAGTCCGACCGCCGACATCACCTGACCGGACTGGCAATAACCGCACTGGACCACGTCCAGTTCGACCCAGGCTTGTTGCACTGCTGCGCCGATCTTTCCGTCGCCAACGGCTTCAATTGTGGTGATTTCTGCGTCTTCAATGTCTTCTACAAAGGTCTGGCACGAACGAACTGGTTCGCCGTTCACGTGTACGGTGCAGGCACCGCACGATGCGACACCGCACCCGAACTTGGTGCCGGTCAGCTTGAGTTCGTCCCGGATCACCCAGAGCAGAGGCGTGCCGGGTTCGGCGTCGACCGTGTGGGTTTCACCGTTTAACTTCAATGTCAGAGCCATGAGGGGTTCTCCTGTTGGGCTGGATACCTGAATCGGTAAACTGGCGCGTTTACCTTAAGTGTCAAATCAGCTTGTGTAAACTCTCAAGTTTACACTGTTGTTTGACCGGCCGGACGTGATGGGTCTATAGGTGGAACATGAACGAATGCAATTCACCGAATGAGTCCAAATACGCCCAGATCATTGAGGCCGCCGTGGCCGAGTTTCAAGATAAGGGCTTTGCTTCTGCCAGTATGGATCGCATTTCGGCGCGGGCCGAAGTGTCAAAGCGCACGCTTTACAAGTACTTTGAAAGTAAGGAAAATCTCTTTCGTTCAATTGTAGCCGAACTGTCCGGCCGTTTTGCCGAGGTTCTGGAGATCCGGTATCAGCCGGGGCGCGATATTCGCGAGCAGTTGACGGATCTGGCCTGGGCTGAGGGCCGTATTCTGATGCGCCCGGACGTGATCGCGATGTCGCGGATGATTATCAGCGAAACTTTGCGCAACCCGGATCTGGCGGCGGCGGCACAGGGCAAGCTGGACAAGACCTCGACATTCATCGCCATGCTGAAAGACGCCGCCGAGGACGGTCAGTTGCAGATCGAAGACGCTGATCAGGCGGGCAAGGAATTTATCGGACTGATCAAGGCAAAGGCGTTCTGGCCCATGATGTTCAGCGGCGGCGTGCTCAGCCACGCGGAAATGACCGAAACCATCGAAAGCAGCGTCGATATGATGCTGTGCCGTTATGGTCCGGGAGCCGCGGCGTCTAGACCCTGAGAACCCTTTCTTTGTTTTGAAAAAGATGCGCTAGGGAACGAACCCTGCTGGTACGCCAAAGGGCGGGGCGTCTACGCTGACACCCGTCAAGGAATGCAGAAAGGCCACGAGGTTGTCGATTTCCGCGTCGGTCAATGTGACTTGGGCAATATCGACCTTGTTGCGCTGACGTTCCATTTCAAACCGGTCGTCCCAAACGACAAAGTCCGCATCCTGAAGCCAGGGAACCGGGGGCAGAGCCGCCATGTCGCGTGTCCAGTTTGCCAGACTGGTTTGTGGGTCCAGATGATGGCGGATCATGCTTTTAAGGTCCGGGAATGCGCCGTTATGGCCGTAGGGTGCGGTCAGGGCAACGTTGCGCAGCATCGGGGTGCGGAAACGGTAGGCGTCCTCCAGCCGGTCACTTTCTCCCATTCGGCCCACGTCGCGCACAAAAGGATCCCACTGTCGGGTACGACCGGGTCCGAAGGGTGGCAGGCCCAACGCGTGAAACTTCTGATCTGACATTAAAGGCCCGGAATGGCAGGTGGCGCATTTTGCCTTTCCATAAAACAGGTTCATGCCGTTTTTCTGCTTAAGTGAAAGGGCATCGGCATCGCCCGCCAGAAATTGGTCGAACGGGCTGTCCGTGCTGCGCCATTCGATGGCCATAAAGGCTGCCAGCGCATTGGCGATGTGGATGATCGTGATTTCTTCGGTGGTTTCGATTTCTTCGAAGGCCGCGACCATGGCAGGGCCATACCGAGGCTCGGTACGAACACGCTTGGCTAGGATCGGCCAGCCTTTGTCGATCCGGTCATGTACCGCTCCGGTGACCTGATTTTCAGCTACGTTCCCGGCCATTTCGAATTGTGATGTCAGCGGAAAAAGCGCCTGCGCGGCCAGAAGGGAGTTCAACCCCTCCGGCAGCCATTCCTGCGCAGGGGAGTTGAAGCCGTTGCCGTAGATTTCGGAAACACTGAGCCGTCCATCGTGAAAAACCGTGTGAATGTCTTTCGCGCCAAGGTTCCACAGACCCGGAGAATTGCGCGGGATACGTTTGCGGATTCTGTCGGCTCCGGTTCCGGGGGTACGCTTCGGTCCCAGCCCTTGTCCGCCCTCACCAATACCCAACGATAACCCGTCAGAGGTGCCGAAATCCGGGTGGTGACAATGGGCGCAGGCGATGTTCCGGTTGCCCGACAGGATCGGATCGTAAAACAGTTGATGACCAATGGCGGCCTGTTTCATATCAAAAGAAATGAAGTCATCGTCGGTCAATGGGCGCGGCAAGTCCTGCGCTGCCGCCATCCCGCCCCAAAGGAGAGCAGCCACCCCATGCGCCAGTTTGTATTTGCCCTTTTCTGTCTTGCGACGCCTGCGCTGGCCGAGTTGGAACAGGCCCGCGACATGATGGAGGCGGGAGAGTTCGAAGCTGCGCGCGAGGAATTGTTGCCAGCAGCCCGATCGGGCAATGCCGAAGCCGAAGAGTTGATCGGTGTGATGTACGGGTTGGGTCTTGGAGTCGCGCAGGATTACGAACGGGCGTTCGAATGGTACCTGCGCGCCTCGATGAAAGGGCATCCCGGGGCGCAGTCTGGTGTGGGCTGGTACTATGAGCTGGGTCTTGGCATGCCCGCGCCCGATCTGGTGCGGGCCTACATGTGGTACACGCTCAGCGCTATTGGCGGTGATCCCGACGCGGCGATCAGCCTTGAGGAAGTTATCAAGAAAATGACGCCGGAGCAGATCGAAAAGGCGCATGTCCTGGTCAACGACTACAAAGGGTGGATGTACCCGTTTCGGTAGGGGCCGGGCCACAAGGCCCAGCCCCCAAAGCTTAGTTCAGGTCCGCGTCACGCGCGGCGTTCACATCGGCCTCGGCCGCAGCAACGGCTTCGGTCAGTGCAGTGAAAACCTCATCCCCGCGCGCCACGTTGGACTGGAACCACTCGTAGACCGGGGTAGCGGCGTCCTTGAACGCAGCCTTCTGCTCGGGGCTTGGGACATAGAGGTCACCGCCACCGGCAACAAAGTCTTCGTACGCCTGAATCGATTTGCGCTTAGGCGAGGCAAAGGTGGCCTGCTGTAGGGCGTAGAATCCATCGACAACCACGCGGCGCAGGTCTTCGGGCATCTCCTGGAATTTGGCGTTGTTCATCCACCACATGGCCCCCATGTAGGCATGGCCATCCAATGTCAGGAATTGCAGACCGGCATCGGGAAATTTCATCCCCATGATATCGGTGATGCCGTTCTTCGATCCCTCAACCACACCGGTCTGGAAGCTGGTAAACAACTCGGGCCACGGGATCGGCGTGGGTGACGCGCCAAGTGCCTTGACCAGTTCCTGCGGCAGGTCGGCAACCACGGTGCGGATTTTCAAACCCTCCATATCGGCAGGCTCGGCAATCCGGCGCTGTGTGTTGGCGAAGTTGCGCCAGCCACCGGTGTTGCCGATGGTCATCAGCCGGATTGCGCCGCCTGAATCCTCCAACGCCATGTCGCGCATTTTGCGGGTGAAATCGCCAGTCAGCACGTGCTCGGCAATACGGTCATCCGCCATCAAATAGGGCAGGTCCAGAACCTGCACGTAGGGAAAGATACCCGCAGCACCGCTGGAGGTTGAGATGAATATGTCGATGGTGCCGTCGGCCACGCCCTGCAGGCATTCCGCCCCGTTCGAACACAGCTGCGTGCCGATGAACAACTCGACCTCGATAGCGCCGTTCGACGCCGCCTCGACATAGTTCTTGAAAACGATCAGGCCATCGTAGTCTTCGTCGTTTTCATTCGAGTTCGCAGTTGCCCGCAGTGTATAGTCTGCGGCCACAGCGGCCATGGCGGACGCGGCCACAAGCGATGTGGCCACCGCAGCGGTTTTGATGAATTGTCTGAGCATGCGTTTCCTCCCTGTGGTACTCAGTCAGTTTGCAAATCCCGTTATCCTCGGGATCGTCATGGATAGTGCGGGGATATAGGTGATCAGGAAGATCACTATGATTTCGACGGCCAGGAACGGCAGGATCGCCTTGGCGATGGTTTCAACCCGTTCCCGCGACACGGCGGCGGCCACGAACAGAACCAGCCCCATGGGTGGCGTGGCGAGACCAACAGTCAGGTTGACGCTCATGATAATGGCGAAATGGATCGGATCGACGCCTAGGCTGGTGAAGATGGGGCCAAGGATCGGGCCAAGGATGATGATCGCGGGACCTGCATCCAGAAACATGCCGACGATGAACAGAAGCAGGTTGATCAGAAACAGCAGGATCAACGGATTTTCGGACAGGCTGAGGATCAGCGAGGCCAGCTGTTCGGGCGCGTGGCTGAGGCTGACCACCGTCTTGAATGCCATAGCGGCGCCGACCAGCAGCAACACAACGGCCGAGGTCATGCCCGCATTACTGAGAACCTCAGGCACTTCCTTCAGTGTCAGCGTGCGCAGGACGAAAAAACCGATGATGAACGCATAGCCGACCGCGACAGCAGCGGCTTCGGTCGGCGTGAAGATGCCGCCCAGAATGCCGCCGAGAATGATCACGGGTGTCATCAGCGGAAAGAACGCCTTGAGGCTGGCCTGGCGGCGTTCATCCCAGGTGTATTTCCGGCTGGCGACCGGGAAATCATAGCGATCAGCCATGAACTTGATCATCACCATCAGACCGACGCCGACCATGATCCCGGGTACAATTCCGGCCAGAAACAGGGCGGCGACGCTTTCACCCATGACATAGGCATAGATGATCATGATGCCCGAGGGCGGGATGATCGGCCCGATAACCGAACTGGCCGCCGTAATCGCCGCGGCGAATTTGCGGGTATAGCCCTGTTTCTCCATCGCTGGGATCAGCATTGACCCTAAGGCGGATGTGTCGGCCACGGCAGAGCCCGAGAGGCCGGCGAACAGGATCGAGCTCAGCACGTTCACATGTGCCAGTCCACCGCGAAGGTGCCCCATCAGGGCCTGCGAGAACTCGACAAGGCGAATGGTGATGCCGCCCCGGTTCATCAGTTCTCCGGCGAGCATGAAGAAGGGGATGGCCATCAGCGGAAAGCTGTCCATGCCATTATAGACATTGCGATAGAGCAGCGTAATGTCATTCGTTTGGCCGTTGAGCCACAGCAGGATACCCGGCGCGGCCAGCAGCGCGAAAAAGACCGGCAGGCCAATCAACAGGAAAACCAGGAAAGTGGGCAGGAACCAGATCAGCATCTATTCGGCCCCCACGGCTGCTTCGGGAATTTCCGGCAGAAGATGTGCGCCGCCCAGCATGGTGATCAGGGATCGCAGGATCAGCTCGATATTCACCGAGATCAGCAGGATGATCCCTACCAGCAGCGAGGCCATCATCCAACTGCGGGGAATACGGTACCATTCATCGAAACCGAACGATGTTGGCAGGTACAAAGCAGCAGTGGCAAATCTGCCGCCAAAGCCCGTGACTTCAGACCAACCGATATTGACGGCGACCAGCAGGACGATCAGCGAGATCAGCAACAAGAACAGATTGAGGGACTGGCCCAGCAGGCGTGGCAAGAACCGTTGCAACATGTCAATCGCCACGAAGCCGCCACGCCGAAAAGCCGTCGGAGCCATCAGGCCGGTCATCCAGAGCATGCAGAACCGGGCGGCTTCATCCGGCCAGGGCAGAGCGTTGCCCAGGACATATCGGAAGAACACCTGAATCAGGATTGCGATCACCATCAATGCAATCGCAACAACGCCAACCGCGCGGCCCAGACGCAGCACGGTTTCGTTCACGAATGCAATCGGTGCAAGCACCGATGCCAGTCCGCCCATGCGGATCCTCCCAAGTTCAGCTGCGGGTTCGTCCCGCAGTCGTCAGAACGCGCTTATTTCTTCGCGAATTGGCCGAGTTTTCCGGCATAGAAGGTCAGTGCGTCTCCATCGCTCATGCTGGCCTTCAGGACTTTGCCCACCACGATCACGTGATCGCCTGCATCGTGATAGGCGTGCTGCTCGCATTCAAAACGTGCCAGACAATCCGGCAACAGCGGCGTTCCGTTTGTGCACCGCTCATGCCGGATGTCACGCAGTGCATGGGCGTCCTTGGAACAGCCAAAGCAAAGCGCGTCCTGTTCAGACGATAACACGTGAACGGTGAAATGCCGCGCCTTGTGGAAATAGGGGAACCGGCGCGAGTTGCGGTCTGCAGCCCACATGATCAGAGGCGGATCCAGTGACAAGGACGAGAAGCTGTTCGCCGTGATGCATATCGGTCCGTCTTCGCTGTCACAGGTGACGATGGTAACACCGGTGGCAAAGCGGCCAAAGGCGTCGCGCAGGGTACGGGTGTCGTCCTTGTGCGGAACGAAGGTGCGTGTCAGGTCCTTTGAAATTGCGTTCATCATGGTACCTCATGCCCCAGTGCCGCCTCGTACAGGCGGAACCAGCTTTCACGTTCCAGATTGACCTTCAGTGCGTCCGAGATGCGCTTGATCCGTTCTAGGTTGTTGGTGCCCAGCACCGGCAGAATGCCCGCCGGATGCGCCAGCAGGAAAGCCACCGCCACAGCGGCCCGGTCCACCCCGAACTCTTGCGCGATTTCGTCTGCCACTACTCCGACCGGAGGGTTCCCGGCCATCAACATTCCGCCGCCCAACGGCGACCACGCCATGACCGGTTGCCCATGCTGCTGATGGAACGCCAGATCGCCATTGGTGAAGGGACTGATCTCGCCTAAAGAAATCTCGATCTGGTTGGTGGCCAGTTTGGTCTTCATCGCAGATTGCAACAGTGTCCAGTCCCAAGGTCGAAAGTTGGACACGCCGACCGCGCGCACTTTGCCGCTGGTGACAACTTCATCCAGTGCTGCGCCCGTTTCATGATGGTCCATCAGCGGGTCGGGGCGGTGGATCAGCAGCAAGTCGATATGGTCGATGGCCATTTCCGAAAGCGAGGTGTCTACCGACTGCAGGATATGCGCGCGCGAGGTGTCATAGTATTTGACCTTCGCATCCGAATACCGCCCGACAGGTGCGATGATGTCGCATTTGGTAACGATTTCCATCCGCTGGCGCAGGCCGGGATTGGCACGCAGCGCAGCACCCAGCACAGCTTCGGCTGCGTAGCCGCCATAGATGTCAGCCTGATCGAAGGTGGTGATGCCCTGATCCAGGCAGGACTGGATCTTGGCTTCGACATGGTCCGCCGAAGTATCACTGTCATCGCCCAGCCGCCACATTCCGTAGACAAGGCGGCTCAATTCCAGCGTGTCCGATAGTTTTACACGTTGCATCAGCGGCGAACTCCGTTGCCCAGCGGTGTGGCCGGGGTCGTCTTGGGCACGCGCCCGTATTCTTCGGGAAGCGAGCAGGTTTTCAGGTTGGGCAAAACGCGGGCGCCAAAGTGCCTGGCTTCATCCATGTGCGGATAACCCGAGAAGATGAACGCGCGGATGCCCATTTTCTGATACTTCTCGATCTTGGACATAACCTGATCGGTCGACCCGACCAGCGCGGCTCCGCAACCGGACCTTGCGCGGCCAACGCCAGTCCACAGACCGGGCTCGACATAGCCGTATTCATCCGCCAGATCGCGGTTCTTGGCCTGATGCGCCACACCCAGCGAGGTTGCATCCAGCGCGCGTTCACGAATGGCGCGCCCATATTCATCGTCGAGTTTCGAGACGATGTAGTCCGCGTATTCCTGCGCTTCGGCCTCGGTATCGCGGACGATCATGTGCACGCGCAGGCCGTAATCCAGTGTTCGGTTGTAGTTCTCGGCAACCGCATGGACGGCTTTCATCCGTTCGGCCAGTTGATCCTTGGTTTCCGGCCACATCAGATAGACGTCACAGTGCTCGCCGCAAAGTTCCAGGGCCGACGGAGAATAGCCGCCGAAGTACAGCAACGGACCACCGGTCTGATAGGGCCTGGCCGGATCGGTCGTCAGGCCTAAGAAGTTATAGACTTCGCCCGCATGATTGATCTCATCCTGGGTCCAGGCCTGTTTTAGAATTTCCACCACCTCGCGAGAGCGCTGATAACGATAGGCGCTTTCAGCCTTTTCGCCGGGAAAATCGGACGAGATGATATTGACCGTCAGCCGCCCCTTCAGCATGTGATCCAGCGTTGCGATGGTACGAGCCAGCATGATTGGCTGCATTTCGCCACAGCGAACCGCGGCCAGCAAATTGATCCTATCGGTGATTGGTGCACAGCCCGCCACAAAGCTCAGCGTGTCCTGTCCGACCTGATAGGACGAGGGGCACAGAATGTTTCGAAACCCTTGCGCTTCAGCTTCTTTCACGATGCCGGAGCAATGTTCCCAGCTGGACCGCAGATTGCCATCCGGCACGCCCAGAAACTGATAATCGTCCGAGCACAGCGCCGCGAACCACGATACTTCTGCCGCGTCCAGATCGGGCGAAGTGATGGGGACGATGGTCATCTGAGTCGTTCTCCGCGCGGTTTCCACTTTCCTCTTGCGTAGCAACCGCATTGATGTAGATCAATAGTGTATCAATTTTTCCTGCGACCGAATGAAGCGCCCAGACGTGTCCCCAACCAGCCGAAACCCAAACGCATTGCCGATCTATGTTCAGATCGCGGAACTTCTGATCCGCGACATCGCGGCGGGTCGTCTTATCGACGGGGAACGCCTGCCGCCAGAACGGGATATGGCGGCCGAACTTCAGGTCTCGGTCGGGACGCTGCGAAAATCGCTATCAGAGCTTGAGAAAAAGGGGATGCTGGAACGCATTCAGGGTTCGGGAAACTATGTTCGCGAGACGGGAACCCAGAACAGCGTTTACGCGATGTTCCGGCTGGAACTGCCCGAAGGCGGCGGCCTGCCACGGGCGGACATCCTGTCGGTCGACTATCTGCGCAAGCCGTCTGATCTGCCAAATTTCGGTACCGCCGAAACCGGGTCCCGCGTGCGCCGGATGCGTTATCTGAATGACACAATTATCGCGGTCGAGGAAATCTGGCTGGACGAATCAGCCGGTCGGATTGATCGCAACCTGCTGTCGGATTCTCTCTACCGGTATTACCAGCACCATTTGGGGTTTTGGATCACCCGGGCCGAGGACCGTGTTTCGATCGGTGCGCTGCCCGACTGGACGCCACCTGACTTCACCAAGCCCGCCGGTCAGATCGTAGGGTATATCGAGCGGTTCAGCTGGTCTGAAGGGGCGGCGCCCGTTGAGTTCTCAAAAACATGGTTCGATCCCGATCGGGCCACCTATGTCCAACGTTTGAAGTAAAAGGAAACGCGCATGACCCGGGTCATCAATTACGGGCTGATCGGATGCGGCATGATGGGGCAGGAACACCTGCACAATATCGGCTTGTTGGAAGGCGCGCGCGTTGCGGCGATTTTCGAACCTGACCCGGCAATGGCAAATGCCGCGAAAACCATCGCGCCGGATGCGGTGCTGTTGGGGTCCGTGCAGGAGTTGCTGGCGGTCAACGAACTGGACTGCCTGGTTATCGCCAGCCCGAACCACCTGCATGTCGAGCAGATCTGCGAGATCGCTCAGACGCGCCCGCTGCCGCTGTTGGTAGAAAAACCCCTGTTCACCGACCCGCAGGATGCGGCGCGGATGGAGCGTTTGCAGCGCGATTATCCGCATCCGATCTGGGTCGCGATGGAATATCGCTATATGCCGCCCATAGCTGCGATGATCGAGAAGACCGGGGAAACGGGTGGGGTCCGTATGCTGACGATCCGCGAACATCGTTTTCCGTTTCTGGAGAAGGTCGGCAACTGGAACCGGTTCAATCGCAACACCGGTGGAACCTTTGTCGAGAAATGTTGCCATTTCTTCGATCTGATGCGCCTGATCCTGCACTCTGACCCAGTGCGCATCTCGGCCAGTGGTGGACAGGCCGTGAATCATCTGAACGAGAGCTATGACGGTGAGGTGCCTGATATTCTTGATCACGGCTATGTGCTTGTCGACTTTGCCAATGGCGCACGAGCCATGCTGGAATTGTGCATGTTTGCGGAAGGCTCTCGCTATCAGGAAGAAATCTCGGCCGTGGGCCCGGAGGCCAAAATCGAAGCGCTGGTGCCGGGACCGGGCCGGTTCTGGCCAAAGCATCTGGGCGAGCCGCCGGTGCCGCAGGTTATTCTAAGCCCGCGGGATCCGAAGGGACCTGTCGCGCAGGAAATCCCCGTCGATCCCCGTCTTCTGGCAGCGGGGGATCACAACGGGTCGACATTCTACCAGCACAAGGGGTTCCTGGATCTGTTGCACGGCAAAAAGGCGGGCCCGGATGTGAGTTTGCATGATGGTATCTGGGCCGTGAAGATGGGGCTTGCTGCCCAGAAGGCGCTGGAAACGGGCGAGACTGTTCGCTTGTTGGAGTGAGGTGTTGCGACACAGAGTGTTGAAAATTCAATGCTTTGCTTGACCATCTTAACGAAGTTTGGGTTTGCTGAAAACCGTAATACCGATTTTGGTTCTTCACACTAAACGTATCGTCGCTATGCCCCCTCCAAGGGCAATCCGCTGGCGTTTGACATAGCGGAAAGTCCTGTGTGCAAAAGACAGCCTGGCCCCCTGCGTTCAGTAATGCCCTTGTTTCCGTGGAGGGGTGCGCAGGCACCAATGCAATTGCGGAGGTTGAGTGCCCACGACGCTCTGCCAGCACGGCACATTTTTCAGAAGGCCGTACTCGCTATTCCATTTCGACGGCGACGACCTGAATATCGGTAACCCCATCGTCGTGAAGGAATGAGGACAGCACGGGCCATTCACGATTGGGGTCAATGGTGCGCGCAGTGGCCATGGTCATGCACACAGGGCGGAACCCGCCGCTGTCGCGATCAAGGGATTTTGTCCAGCTTTCCAGTCTTGCGGCCACGTTGATTGTGTCACCGATCACATTGTAGTGCAGCGAGCCGCTCACGCCCAGCGTTCCGCCCAATGTCTCGCCGCTGTTCAGTGCAATTCGCAGATTGTATTTCGGCTGATCGTTCAATTCTGCATTCAGTGCGATCGCGGCCCGGCGCATGGCGCGCGCACATTGCAGGGCTGACTGGGCGTCGACCTGCCGTTGGCTTTCTGTCTCGCTTGGTATCGGAGCGCCGAAAACGACGAGGATTCCATCTCCGGTGAACTTTTCGACAAACCCGCCATGTTCGCGTGCGATTTCACCCAACCTGTCCAATATGCGCGATACCCACACCATGAAATCTTCCGCATCCATCGAATTGCCGACCCGCGTTGAACCTTCGATATCGGCCAGCAGTGCGGTGACGAACAGACGGCGGGATCTTGGCTTGCCACCGGACAGCAGTCTTTTTCGCTGCTGCCATATTTCGGCGGAAAGCTCCTCGGACAGGTGTGATGAAAACACCTGAACGATGGCGCGTCTTTGGTTGCGTGAAATTCCGGCGATAACGGCGAACCCGATGAGAAACCCAATAGACCAGCCCAACAACGTGGTCGCTGCAGGCGCCAG
Organism: Ruegeria sp. D4; assembly: GCF_056534475.1. NCBI lineage: Bacteria > Pseudomonadati > Pseudomonadota > Alphaproteobacteria > Rhodobacterales > Roseobacteraceae > Ruegeria > Ruegeria sp. D4. The sequence goes on along the minus strand of NZ_JBQFPJ010000005.1, from coordinate 5,111 downwards.
CAGGGCTGCCGCTTGAAGGGCGGACAGACCGACAAACAAGACCGCCCCGCCCACCGTCGCCAAACCGATGGCCCGCGAAGTCATTCGAACGAATACAGCCACACATGCGCCGGCAAATGTTGAAAGCAGGATGATGATAGAGGAGGCAAGGTCGCTCAGAGAGCTCAACGGAGAACGCGAACCATTCGAATAGTCGATCAACTGTTGCGCAATGGCTGCGTGAACTTCCGCGCCGAAAGTGAAACTGGCCCCGGTTGCCCGATTGAGGGGAGTCGAGAAATAGTCCTTAACCGAGTGGCTGGTAACACCGATGATGACCGTCTTTCCGTCGAATTGCGCCAGCTCTTTCCCAGCCAGTACATCTGCTGCGGGGACACGGTGTGCAATCGGAAGATCATTCAGATAATCGATCATGATCTGATAACCAGCAGCATCGGCATTGCGAAACAAGTTCTGCCCTTCGGCCAATGGCTCTGCGGTCGTTGTCCCAAAGGCCAGAAAACGTGGGTTATCCGGGGCGCTTTGCAATGCGGGCCTTGATGAAAAAACCGCCGCCAGTTCCATTGACAGCGACGCTGCGATCCCATCCGGCGTGTTGACCAGCAGAAGGGCGCGCCGAACGACGCCATCGGGATCAATCGGAATGTCCGAAAACCCGGTTTTTGCCCCTGCGGGTGCGTCGATACCTGTCCCGCCTGCGTCGGCCAGTTTCGAGATCACGACAACTCTGGGATCGTTCAGTATGTTGATCAGCCTGTCCCGGCCATCGCCCGCAGGAACATCCCGGTATATATCGATCCCGACTGCGGTCGCGCCGGCAGCCAGCAAGGTTTCCGTCAGCTGTGCGATCTGCGCGTCGGGGACTGGCCAACCCCATTGCCCGAGATCGTCGTCGGAAATGGCGACAAGAAGGACATCTTTCGTTTGTTCAGAGGTTGCAAGCACCGACGTGGTCCAGTCGTATTGGGCACGTTGGAGAGGCTCAAGCAGACCCTTCAACCGCAATTCGACCAATAGACCTCCGACAACAAGGGTGATCAAGCCGACCAGTGCCCAGCTTTGCCAGACTGGCATCAGCATCGACGGTCTCAGCCATGCCTGTCTTTGACCTTCTGATTTCAACGGCCCACACCGGCTGTTTCTAGAAGCTGCCCGAACCCGGTTGCGTCAGTGGCCCTCACGCGACCGCTGAGGCCAATTTCAACCAGTTGCGCAAGCGCGTCGAACCAAAGACCTGCCGCCGCGGGGTTCTGAGCCTTCATCTGATCCGGAAACCGCTCGATCAAAGCTGTCGCTCGCTCCAGAACAGCGCCAGATTGCTGGTCGATCAGCGCCACATGCCATTCGTAGATGCGGCCGGTTTCCAGCGTGTAATCGGACCTGCCAAGATCCAGCCCGTAGTCGCCCGGCGGAAATGGGCCCTGTAATTGCAACTCCACGCCCAATGATCCAAGTGGATTGAGGCCGATGATCAGGTTTCCCCGGTGGCCGTGTGCCAAACGCCAGACCAATGGGGGGGATGAAAGAGTTGTCAGGCCGCCACCTTCCGGCACCAACAACGTCAGCATTTCTGTGTCATCGCCCGAAAGTGTGCCGCGTGTGCCGGCCCCCATTCGGTCTCCGGGCGCACCAATCTCAGGGGGGACAAACACAACGTCGTTGGACCCGTTGGTGACTTGTTCTTCGCTTGCCGCCAAAGCGCCAGTGTCAAAGAACACCGGCAGTGCCAGCGTGAACAACAGTGCGAATTTTGTAACCCTGATCGACGGCACCCGAAGCCTCGCGCAGTAAACCCTTAATAAAACAGAACATTCAAAAGCAACGGTAAGCATGATCTAAGTCAGAGTCCAGTTTGGGACGCGTCTGTGTCCCGTTGCCCTGGCGGATTCTGAGGTTGAGCAGAGTTGTGCTAAAGTCCTCAGCGCTGTTTGAATGAGTTCGGGTGAGTGCGCATGTCTTCTGGTCGCTGTTGGAGAACTGGCATCTGGCTTCTGTCCTTTGGCCTGCTTGTCCTGCTGATGCCATTGCGGCTTGAAGCCCTGGAAAACCGGGTCGCGCTTGTAATCGGTAATTCCGCGTATCAGCATGTATCGGACTTGAGTAACCCGGCCAATGACGCCGAAGATATCTCGGCATCTCTCAGGCGCATTGGGTTTGAAGTCACCGAAAGCCTGAACCTCGACTACAACGGTATGCGCATCGCACTGCGCGACTTTGCGGAAACCGCCGCGGCCGCTGACGTGGCCTTGGTTTATTTTGCCGGCCACGGGATCGAGATCGAAAACACGAACTACCTGATACCGGTAAACGCAACGCTGAAAAGCGATCGGGACGTCGAGTTCGAGGCCATTCGTCTGGATGCGATCGTGAACGCCATTGCAGATGCCCCCGGGCTGAAAATCGTGCTGGTCGACGCCTGTCGGAACAATCCGTTCCTGGCGCAGATGACACGCGTTTCGGCGACCCGGTCGGTCGGGCGCGGGCTGGCTGCGGTAGAACCGGGCGGTGTGGTGGTGGGATATGCCGCCCGCGGAGGCACACTGGCGCAGGATGGCGAAGGCCGGAACAGCCCTTACGCGCAGGCGCTTTTGGAGCAAATCGAACAGCCGGGGTTGGAGCTGGGTAAGCTGTTCCGCCGGGTGAGAGACCGGGTGTTTGAACTGACGGACGGTTTTCAAGAGCCTTTCATCTATGGATCGCTTCCGGGTCAGGACATTTTTCTGGTCCCTGGCCTGGAAACGGCGGCATTACAGGCACCCGCTACACCTGTTCCGTTGGCACCGACTGTAACTCGCAAAGACGAAATGGAAGCAGCGATGACGGTCAACACGATGCGGGGCTGGAGTCTGATTAGCCAGAAATACCGCGCGGCGTCGATCGCCGAACCGGAAGTGCTGAACCGTATGGCCGAAATAACACCAAATTGGGTCAAAAAAGATGGGCGTATCGGTGTGTTGGAAGACATGTTGCTGCCGGATCGAGAAATGAAAATGCGTTTGCAGCAAGAACTCAATAAAGCAGGTTTTGATGTTGGGACGCCTGATGGCGCTATTGGCCCAAGGACACGCGCTGGAATACGGTCTTTTCAGGCAGAGAATGGTTTTGTGCAGACCGGATACGTAGATCTTGCCGTGCTGGCCAGTCTGGGGATCGGTTTGCAAAAAGGGGCGGACGACAGTTTCATCAGCAACCCGTTCGCAGTTCGTCAGAACGTCGAAGAGCTGGAATTGCTCGGCGAATCTGAAGAAATCACGTCGATCCTGGGCTGTCTTGGGCTGAGAAAGAGCATCTACGGTACGTTTCGCGACAGCCTTTACATTGTGATGGTTTTCTCGGGCAACATTCGGAATGCTCGCGGCGAAGCCCAGAAATGCGGTGTCGATCTTGCCGCAATAACGTCAGCCGAAGAGAATGCGTTTATTGTTCGAATGATTGCCAATGACCCGTCCTTTTTTGACGTCGGATACGACAGCAGGACGAATTACAGTTACAAGGCGGGGCCGTATTTCGGTTTCAGGAAGGACCCCGGTGAAGGCAATGCAATAATCGGCTGGCGCTGGTATAGCGGTGAGCCGGTCAAATACACAAACTGGTTGCCGTCAAAACCCAACACGACGCACGGCAAAGGTAACAAGGCTTTCGCCCAGTTTCAGTATGAGCAGCGCGGCAGGCGGGATCTGAGCAATGTCGTGCCTTCCAAATGGTTCGATGGCTCGGGTGGGTACGTGCGTTCGGTCGTTTTGGAGGCAAGATTGAACTGACGACCGCCAGCGGGCGGAATCCCGAATCCTTGACCTGGTCAGGTTTTGAAGCTTCCGGAATTGTCAGGCGTCAGGCCGCACATTTCCGAAACGTTGAGCCGCGTCTGTTCGCCTGTCTGCGTGGAGATTGGGACCGGGCTTGCATCCGCCAATGCGATCTTATTGGCGGATGCGTGGAGGTCCGAAGTGAGACCTGAATTTAGTGGCGTCAGGCAGCGGCGATCTGACGGGCTTTCGCCACCATCACTTCGGCCTGCCGGATCGAGGCATAGTCGATCAGCCGGCCATCCAGCGAAACCGCGCCTTTTCCGGCAGCTTCGGCTTCGGCCATGGCTTCCAGAATGCGCTGGGCCTTTGTCACTTCGGCATCACCGGGCGACATCACCTCGTTCGCAAGTGCGATCTGGCTGGGGTGGATGGCCCATTTTCCTTCGCAACCCAGAACAGCGGCGCGCTTGGCGGCGGCCTTGTATCCCTCGGGGTCCTGGAAGTCCCCAAATGGCCCGTCGATGGGGCGCAGACCATTTGCACGGGCCGCCACGACCATGCGCGCCAATGCATAGTGCCACATGTCACCCCAATGCGTTGCCCGGTTGGCCCCGGCGTCAGGATCGGTCAGAACCGAATAGTCCGGGTTCACGCCACCAATGATCGTGGTCCGTGCGCGGGTCGAAGCCGCATAATCCGCGACCCCGAAATGCAGGCTTTCGTTGCGCTTCGAGGCTGCTGCAATCTCGCTGACATTCTGCATTCCCAGCGCGGTTTCGATGATATGTTCGAAACCGATCCGTTTCTTGTAGCCTTTCGCGTCTTCGATCTGCGTGACCATCATGTCGACGGCATAGACATCAGCGGCGGTGCCAACCTTGGGGATCATGATCAGGTCCAGCCGCTCTCCAGCCTGTTCGACCACATCCACCACATCGCGGTACATATAGTGAGTATCCAGACCATTGATCCGCACCGACATGGTCTTGTTGCCCCAGTCGATATCGTTCAGCGCCTCGACGATGTTTCTGCGCGCCTGTTCCTTTTCGTCCGGTGCGACTGCGTCTTCCAGATCAAGAAAGATGACGTCCACATCGGACTTGGCCGCCTTTTCGAACATGCCGGGCTGGCTGCCGGGGACGGCCAGTTCGCTGCGGTTCAGGCGGGCGGGGGCCTGTTCAATGGAATGGAAGCTCATGGGTTTGGGTCCTTCGTCTTACAGGTTCGGGTAGATCGGGAATCGTGCGCAGAGGTCTGCGACTTCGGCTTTGACCTTGGCCTCGACCGCGCCGTTGCCGTCTTCGCCATTGGCGGCCAGACCGTCGACGACCTCGATGATCCAGTCCGCGATCTGGCGGAATT